>CAIRMR010000017.1 GCA_903879715.1 uncultured Bacteroidales bacterium | reverse complement strand
TATACATTTTGTAATTACCGGTTTACGCAAATTATTGATAATTTTAGTATGTAGCATGCTATATATTTGCCGCCTATAAAATCAGAGCTATATGCAATCAAAAAAAATCGTTGTCGTAGGAAGTTGTAATACGGACATGGTAATTAAGGCGGACAGGCTTCCTGTACCTGGTGAAACTATTTTAGGTGGAACCTTTTTCATGAATCCTGGCGGCAAAGGAGCAAACCAGGCTGTTGCCGCATCGCGGATGGGAGGAAATGTAACGTTGATTTCCAAAACAGGGAATGATGTTTTTGGAAAGCAGTCGGTAATGTTGTATACAGCTGAAAACATTAAAACAGATTATATTTATTCGGACCCTAAGCATCCTTCGGGAGTTGCTTTGATAACCGTAGATTCGCAGGGCGAAAACTGTATTGTGGTCGCTTCCGGTGCTAATGCTTATCTCACTCCTTCGGATATTGATAAAGCAAGTGCCGAAATTGAAAACTGTGATCTTGTTCTGATGCAACTTGAAATTCCAATTGATACAGTTGAGTATGTTGCAGAGATGGCTAGTAAAAAGGGAATAAAAGTTATTCTCAACCCAGCCCCGGCTAGAGCATTATCTGATAACCTGCTTAAACACCTGTATATTATAATTCCTAATAAGAGCGAAGCAGAAATCCTTTCCGGAATAAAAGTGTCTGATATTGACTCCGCCAAACAGGCTGCTGACATTATCAGTGCCAAAGGTGTTGACATAGTTGTAATCACGCTTGGTTCGCAGGGCGCTTTAATAAAGGAATATAATGAATATCTTTTTGTCGAAGCTTTCAAGGTTGATGCCCTGGATACAACCGCGGCTGGTGATACATTTTGTGGCGCTTTTTGTGTTGGGCTTTCAGAAGGAAGAACAATCCCGGAAGCTGTTAAACTGGCCGCACGCGCAGCCGCAATTACGGTTACACGCATGGGTGCCCAGGCATCAATTCCTTATCGTTCCGAATTATCATCACTTGATGTTGAACAAGTAAAATCTTAAACATGAAAGCAAACACGCTGTTTGAAAAAATGAAACTTCGATTGACAAGTATACTAGTGGTAATAATTCTTATATTGATTACTGGACCAGTATTCTCACAGGAAGGTACTCCTATAAAAATTACCGGCCAGGTTACTGATGTTTCCGATAAGAGCGGCATTCCAGGCGTTAGCATCTCTGTTAAAGGAACCCAAAACGGAATTATCACCGATATTAATGGAAAATATACTATCACTACCAATAAGGGTGCCACCATCGTGTTTTCAATGGTGGGATTTGAAAAACAAGAGATACTGGTTGAAAACCAAACTATACTAAATATTGGCCTTAAAATGTCAGTTACTTCGCTCGATGAAGTGGTGGTGATCGGGTATGGAAAAACGACGAAGAAGGAAGTAACCGGTGCAATAACTACAATAAAAGAAGACGGGTTTAACAAAGGAACTTTCACCAGTCCTATCGGGCTTTTACAAGGAAAGGTCGCCGGTTTAAATATCGTTAAGCCTGATGGAGCTGATCCGCAAGCGAGCTATAACATTATTTTACGAGGTACTAATACGCTAACTTCGGGCCAGGGCCCACTTATCATTATTGATGGTGTTGCCGGAGCTGATATGAAGAACATCAGTCCCGAAGAAGTAGAGTCCATGGACGTTCTGAAAGATGGATCAGCTGCAGCCATTTATGGAACACGCGGATCGAATGGTGTAATTATTATTACAACCAAAAGAGCCAGATCCGGGCAGAGCAAGGTGGAATATTCGGGTCAGTTCTCAATACAGGTTGCCCCCCATGGTGTGAGGAACCTTACTGCCGATGAATTTAAATCTGCTATTAACACCTATGCCCCTGAAAAAGCATCCAGCATATATGCCGATAATGTAGACTGGTTTAAAGAAGTAACACGTTCAACCCCGTTCAGTCAGCAGCATAACCTGGCAATATCAGGAGGCAACGAAACTTTTTCACATCGTACTACTATTTTCGTCGACCTGGCCGAAGGGCTGCTTAAAAATAACCAGTCAAATAAATTCCTGGTAAAAACTAATATTAACCAGAAAGCTTTGGGGAATCTTTTAACGATGGATTACAACCTGAGCTATGGTCTGCGCAAATACAAACCGGCCAATTACGATGTATTTTACCAGTCGTTTATCCGAAACCCGACGAGCCCGGTTTACGATCCAACAAATGCAGAATATGGCGGATATACCTATTTACCAGGAGCAAATTTCTATAATCCTGTAGCCATGCTCAACGAACGGATTCAGGATGGAAAAACAAACGATGCAAACGGGAATGTCCGGGCAACCCTAAGGTTGACTAAATCTTTGAACTGGGCGAATTTTTTTTCCTATACTTTATCAGACTGGGAAAGTAATGATTACAAAACCCAATATTACCCTAGCATCATAGGTGCCAGAGGATCAGCATATATTGAAAACGGACGTACTACTGATATGCTTTACGAAAGTACAGTCAACTATTCTTCAACATTCGGAAAACATTCCTTACAGGCTCTTGCTGGTTATTCCTATCAGAAAAATATATACAATGATAACTATATGGCCAATTCAGATTTCGATTTCGACTATTATGGTGTGAATAATATGGGTGCCGGAGCTGCACTTACTAATGGTACTGCCGAAATGGGATCGTATAAATACCAAAGCCAGCTTATCTCTTTTTTCGGGCGTGTAATGTATAATTTTGACGAACGCTTTCTTGCTTCTGCTTCACTACGCAGGGAAGGATCGTCAAAATTTGGTGTAAATAACGACTGGGGCTGGTTTCCGGCAGCAAGTATGGGCTGGCGTATTAATCGCGAAGAATTTATTAAGAATGTGAAATGGGTTAGCGATCTAAAGCTCCGCGTCGGATTTGGAGTAACCGGTAATCAGGATTTCGCTTCTTACAAATCATTGCGTTTAATGGAAAGAGCCTTAAATTCCAGTTTTTTCTATGACGGACAATGGATAAATACCTACCGACCGAAAACAAATCCCAACCCGGATCTTCGCTGGGAAAAGAAGCAGGAATTTAACGCCGGGATTGACTTTGCAATACTTGAAAATCGGATTTCAGGAGCAGTGGATTACTATTACCGGTGGAGTAGTGACTTGCTTTACAATTATAATGTACCCACTGGTGGACAGTACGTTGTAAATACCTTATTCACTAATGTTGGTTCAGTTAGTAACCAGGGATTGGAACTTACGTTGAATGCAAAAGCATTTGAAAAAGGGAAGTTCAGTTGGAATACCACATTTACTTTCAGCAAAAACGTGAATAAATTAATAAAATTCTCGAATGATGAATTTACGTCTACATCACTGCCGGTTGGATGGCTCGGTGGTTCATTCCCACTGAATTGCCAATTACTGGAAGAAGGAAAGCCCCTTGGAACATTTTATGGTCCCGTGTGGCTGGGAATTGACGGTTACGGACATGATGTATTCAAAAACCAGAATAAAGTAGGCCAGGTAAGCACCGAAGATTGGGAACCGATTGGGAATGCTAATCCTAAGTTCATGCTCGGATGGAGCAACTCTTTTACTTATTCAAACTGGGATCTGAATTTTTCGCTCCGCTCACAGATAGGAGGAAAAGTGCTGAATATGTACCGCCTCTATTATGAAAACTGGCAGAGCATCGGACAGAATATTGTTTATACACAACTGGAACATCCTGAATTTATAGGCACAGGCCAATACTCTTCAAAATATGTGGAAGACGCAAGTTTCCTTAAACTTGACAATATTGCATTGGGGTATAACTTTAAGTTAATCAATAAATATATTTCAAGGCTACGGCTTTCTGCTTCAGTTCAGAATGTATTTTGTATCACAGGGTATAAAGGATTGGATCCGGAAGTAAACATGAGTGGGCTGTCACCTGGAATTGAATACCTCAGTTATTACCCCAAAACTACAGTGTTATCTTTTGGTATCAATGCATCATTCTAACTGTTAACATCTTGTCAATCATGAAAAATAAAATATTATTTGCCTCAATATTCCTGGCCGTTTTTCTGGGGATGGTATCCTGTACTGATCTTGAAGAGAAAGTGTACTCGGATATTCCAATAGACGTTTTTTTTAACAATGAGCAGGATATGTTAATGTATGCAGGTACTGCCTACACCAAACTACAAAAGTATCCTGAAGAATTTAGCTTGTGGTCGCTGGATGAACTGGCATCAGACGAAATGGTCGCTCCCGGGCGGGATGATGGTTTGGTTTGGGACAACGGAAGATGGGATGAAATCCAAAAACACCAGGTAAAACCTACAAACAAGATCCTTACGCTTGCCTGGGAAAATGTGTACCAGGGAATTGCTTCCTGTAATCAGATCATTCATACCATTGAAGCATCTCCTATTACTTTTCCTGCCAAAGATCAGGTAACAGCCGAAATCAAAATTCTCCGAGCATATTATTACTATTTGGCAATGGATAATTGGGGTAACGTTCAATATATCATTGATGTTACTGACAAAAATCTTCCGGTTCAAAAGGACAGAAAATTTATGTTTGCCTTTATAGAGAACGAAATATTAAGCAATATCAATAAGCTTCAGGATAAACCTACAGTCCAGTTTTATGGACGGGTTACCCAGGGAATGGCTTATACCTTGCTGGCCAAAATGTATCTCAATGCCCAGGAATGGATAGGAACAAATGAAAATCAGAAAGCCATTGATGCCTGTGATAAGGTAATAGCTCTTAACAGCTACCATATTGAAGATAACTTTTTCTCAAATTTCTTAGTTAACAACGAAGGTTCAAGCGAAAACATTTTTGTAATACCGATGGAAACAGTTCTGACAAAGGATCATTTTTATTGGTACGTACTTACCCTGAATGATGCAAGCAGCGCCACCTTTAATTTTTTAGGAGGTATGTGGGACGAATTTATACTCGAGCCGGGATTCCTGAATAAATATGCAGATAACGATCTTCGGAAAAATTCATTCCTGTTTGGTCAGCAAAAAGATAAAAGCGGTAAAGATATTATTATTGATGGAGAGCCGTTTATTTACACTCCTACTGTAGAAAATTATATGGCCCGGAAAAAATGGGAGGGTGCCCGTTGCTGCAAATATCAATACCAGGACGGATTGCAGTATTATGTAAATGATATGGAAAACGACTATGTGCTTTTCAGGTATGCCGATGTGCTTTATACCAAACTGGAGGCCTTATGGCGACTTAATCGGGCCGGTGAAATGATAAATAATCCGGATCTTCAAAAAATCAGAACCAGAGCAGGGATGACGCCACTAACGCTATCCGATTTAACAACAACTGGATTTCTGGATGAGCTGGGGCGCGAATTTGCCTGGGAAGGCCATCGGCGGCAGGATATGATTCGCTTTGGAGCCTGGGGAAACTCATGGTGGAGCAAACCTCCTTCAGGACCTGATGCAAAGCTATTCCCTATACCCCAATCGGTGTTAGATGCTAATTCTAACCTTGTGCAAAATCCCCCGATGTAAATGATGATTAAGAAAATATTTATACTGCTGCTTTTTATTTCCGGAATTTCTTTTGTTCCACTTCATTCTATTGGAAGCAAACCACTCAGGATAAAAGTAAGCGAGCTCCGTGATAAAATTGCTGCCGAATGGATTGGACAGATGATCGGCAATATGTACGGTCTGCCGCACGAAAACAAATATGTCGCAGAACCCGGTCCGGAAAAATGGCCATATGGATATAGCAAAAGCCTTGATAAACTGAAAAAGTACGAAGGTGCTTTTTCCGACGATGATACGGACGTTGAATACATGTACCTGCTTCAGATGGAGAAATTTGGCTCAGAACCTTCGTACACTCAGCTTCGCGAAGCCTGGATGTACCATATCCGCGACAGGGTGTGGCTGGCTAACCGCGCCGCACTTGGGCTGATGCATTTCGGTTACACGCCGCCTTTTACAGGAAGTAAGGAATTGAATCCGCACTGGTACCAAATCGATCCACAGCTTATTAATGAAATATGGGCTGTTACCGCTCCTGGAATGGTTAAATATGCTGCATCCAAATCGGACTGGGCTGCACGCATTACCAGCGACGAATGGGGTGTTGAACCAACCATCTTTTATGGAGCTATGTATTCAGCAGCTTATTTCGAGAAAGATATCAATCAGCTTATTGAAATAGGAATAAAAGCTTTGCCTGCCAATGGACGGTTTACGGCTACTGCCATGGAAATGATTGCCTTGCATGCAAAATATCCGTGTGACTGGAAGGCCGCAAGGCAGGAAATGGCTCAGAAATATTACGTCAATGAGCCACTTATGACAAAAACCATCTGGAATGCAAATCTGAATGGAGCTTGTGCCATCCTGGCCATGCTTTATGGGGATAACGATTTTCAACGCACACTCGATCTTTCATGTGCCATGGGTTTTGATGCCGACAACCAGGCGGCCACCGTAGCCGGCTTAATGGGTGTAATTAATGGAATGAAAGGCTTGCCGGAAAGCTTATGTTTACCTATCGAAGGTTGGAAAAAGCCATTTAACGACAGGTATATAAACATTACCCGATACGATCTGCCTGACGCAAACATAGCAGATATTATTGATCGTACATTGAAAGCCACAATTGACCTTGTAGTTTCAAAAGGCGGCAAATTAAGCGGAAAGCCCGGCAACCAGATATTGACTATTAATACTGAGGCTGCTTTTAATCCGCCACTTGAATTTTGCCTTGGACCTTTACCGCAAATGGAAATCAACAAACCGGTTGATTTCAACTTTTATACTGAGGCAAATAAAGTGTATAACTGGAGCCTGGTTTCAGGTACATTGCCTGCTGGCCTTATTTTTAATAAAGGTAAACTTACGGGCATTCCTACTGTTCCCGGATATTCGAAACTGGCGCTTCAGCTTGATAACGGGAAGGAGAAAATTGCAAGGGATTTTAACCTGTTGGTTCGGGGAACTAATATTGCGCCGACTGCGGATACTATTCTTGCAAATGTTCGTGAACTAAACGAAAAGGTACTCGATTCGTGCTGGTACACTTTCGGGAAACCTATGTATGCCAAATCTGTTGACGTAATTTACGATGGAATAACAACCGGTGCCGGTTCCGTATTTTACAGCCTGGCAGCAAAAACAAGAATTCCCAAAGTTGATTATTACGGATATGGATGGAAAACTCCTCAGAAAATAAGTATGCTTGCCTTGCATACCGGTTGCCTCGAGGAATTTGGCGGATGGTTTACTTCCTTAAATGTTCAATACCTGGATAAAGCCGGGAAATGGACACCTGTTGAAAAAACATTAATCGCACCACCCTTACCAGAAACTGACATTGTCTTTTTTCAGCCTCACTTTGTCGAATATGTTATCAGTTTTGATCCTGTCGAAACCAAAGCTATCCGTATTATCGGCGATGCTAAAATCGAAGGTCACTGGAATAAATACACAAAACAGGTTTCCGGATTTACTTCGGTAACGGAACTCAGTGTTTACCATTAATTCAGAACAGCACTATGCAAAATAGGATCAGGAAGGTTTTTGGATTTGTTGCGGCAATATTGCTGATTTCTCTGGTTTCTTGTAAACAGAAAGAGTCGGGCAGTAAAGCTTCATTGACTGAAAATACTTTTACAACAGATCAGTTAAAAGACAAGATCAAAGGAGGCTGGGCTGGTCAGACGATTGGCGTGGTATATGGTGCTCCTGTCGAATTCAAATACCAGGGCTCCATTATTCCTGATTATCAGAATATTCCGTGGCGCGAAGGTTATGTGAAATACTGGTGGGATAAAAAACCGGGCTTGTTTGATGATATTTATACAGATCTGAATTTTGTCGCCGTTTTCGAAAAATACGGATTAAATGCCCCAACAGATATTATTGCAAATTCCTGGGCCGGAACGGCATATCACCTGGCGCATGCAAACCAGGCTTCGAGGTACAATATTTTGAACGGTATCATGCCACCGCAATCAGGTAACTGGAAAAACAATCCGCATGCCGATGATCTTGATTTTCAGATTGAAGCCGATTTTATTGGTTTAATGGCTCCCGGTATGGTGAATTCAGCTACCGAAATAGCCAATAGAGTAGGGCATATCATGAACAGCGGCGATGGGTATTATGGTGGCGTTTTTGTTTCGGCTTTGTATTCACTGGCTTTTGTTTCAAATGATGCAAACGAAATTGTGGAACAAGCTATTAAAACTATTCCTGAAGGAACAAAATTTCATGATTGCATTGCCGATGTAATCAAATGGCATAAGCAAAATCCAAACGATTGGCAGGCGACCTGGTTCGAGCTGCAAAAGAAATGGAACAATGATGTTGGTTGCCCCAAAGGATGTTTCCTGTCATTTAATATAGACGCAAAAATAAATTCAGCCTATGTGGCAATCGGGCTTTTGTACGGTAAAGGTGATTTTACAAAATCCATCGATATTGCTACCCGTTGCGGTCAGGATGCTGATTGTAACCCGGCAACCGTTGGAGGCGTACTCGGCGTTATGCTTGGGTATTCGAAAATTCCGACCTTCTGGCTTAATCCATTGCAGGAAATTGAACCGTTGGATTTCGAGGGAACAACTATGTCGCTGGCTAAAGCCTATGATATGAGTTACAGACATGCTACTGAAATGGTTAAACTTGCCGGCGGAACAGTCGACAGCAATAAAATTGTAATTCCATTTGCACCTCCTGTCGCTGTTGCTTTTGAGCAGAATTTCGAAAAGACTTTCCCTGTTTTCCGCGATAGGTATGACAAATCATTCACCGATGAACTTTCGTACGACTTTGTTGGAAACGGTTACATTTTCTATGGAAACCTCGTGAAGAATTCGAAAATTGATAAAAATTATATCGACCGCGTTTCGAAAAGAGTCGGTTCTGAGGTTTTCGGACTGGCCGAACCTGAAGATCCTTATGTAGCTGAGCTTGAAATATATATTGATGGCAAGCTGGATGAACATGTAAAAATGCCTATGAAAAATACTTCCCGCCGCCTCGAACCTGCCTGGAAATACCAGCTGGCCGAAGGTAAACATAATGTTACGCTGAAATGGATCAACCCAAAACCGGAATACGAAATCCGGATAAACGACATTATGGTGTATTCGGAGAAACAACCTGAAAGTAATTTACCAAAATAAAATAGGTGTTGGGGTTTAGGTGTTGGGTTTTCGGGAGAAAGGGACTTTTATATAAATACAATATTTTTCACTTTTGCGCAAAACCGCCACTAACCCCTAACCCCCAAAACCAAAAGCCTCATTAAAATGTCATTTACAAAAAGCAATAAAAACACATGATAAAGGCAAGAAATATTTTTTTAATGCTTTCCATAAGTTTGCTTCTCATTTCATGTGGAGGTGAAAAGGTGAAATTGTCTGTGCTTCCTGAAAAAGCTACATTAACAGCCGATGCTCTGAAAGATAAAATAAAAGGAGGCTGGGCAGGGCAGACTATTGGTGTTACGTATGGCGGGCCTACTGAATTCAAGTTTAAGGGCACCATGATCCAGGATTACCAGCAAATGATATGGTACGATGATTATATCAAAGAATTATATGAACTGGATCCGGGTTTGTACGATGATGTATATATGGATTTAACTTTCGTTGATGTGCTCGAAAGAGTTGGCCTTGATGCTCCCGCTGATTCCTTTGCTTTATCATTTGCTAAAGATGATTATAAACTCTGGCATGCCAACCAGGCTGCCCGTTACAATATTCTGAACGGAATTATGCCACCTGCTTCCGGAAACTGGATGAATAATCCTCATGCCGACGATATTGATTTTCAGATCGAAGCCGACTTTGCAGGAATGATGGCGCCGGGAATGATCAATACCGCTTCCGAAATCTGCGATCGCACCGGGCATATCATGAACTACGGTGATGGCTGGTATGGCGGCGTTTTTATGGCTGCTATGTATTCAACGGCATTTATTTCGGATGATATTGATTTTATTGTAGAGCAGGGATTAAAACCTATACCTGAGAAAAGTAAGTTTTACCAGGCTATCAGCGATGTAATCAAATGGCACAAACAATATCCTACGGATTGGAAACAATGCTGGTTTGAATTTGAAAAGAAACATACATCAGAAAAAGGTTGCCCCGAAGGTGTATTTAATGCATTCAATATTGATGCAAGTGTAAATGCCGCCTATGTGGCTATGGGCTTGCTTTATGGTGAAAAGGATTTCTATAAAACCATGGATATTTCAACCCGCTGCGGGCAGGATTCCGATTGTAACCCGGCAACTGCAGCAGGAATTCTCGGTGTTGTGCTTGGTTATGACAAAATCCCCGCTTACTGGAAACCGGCTATTGAAAAAGTGCAGGATATCAAATTCCCTTATTCAGATCTTACCTTGAACCAGATTTATGACCTGAGCTACAAACATGCTACAACCCTGATTGCTAAGAATGGTGGAGAAGTTAAGGAAAACAACATAACCATTAAAGTTCAGAAACCTGAAATACTGGGATTTGAACAATCATTTGAGGGAATGTATCCAACCAAAGAGTTGTTGGTTCGGAAAGATTTTCTTGAGGAAAGTATCAAGCTGGATTTTACCGGGAACGGAATTGTAGTTCTGGGAAATGTTAAAAGCCAGTGCGGAGTAGCAAAAAGTGATTTTGTAGCCTTGCTGGATGTGTACATTGATGGCGTAAAGACGGAGCAGGTTCGCATGCCTTACGACTACATTATACGCAAATACGATATCTATCACAAATACATGTTGAAAAACGGCGATCACACAATTGAAATAAAATGGGTGAATCAGAATCCTGATTTCAGGATTACAATGAAATCCTATGTTGTTTATAGTGACTCACCGAATAAGAAATTTGATCCTAATCAGGCAGGAGCTGCAAAATGAAAAGTAAAGGAAAAGGCTTAATACACTTCACGTTTTTGTTACTTGGGTTTCTCACGCTTTTAGTGGGATTGTCCGCCTGTGAACGTGATCCTGAACCTCTTCCTCCCGTTCCTCCAGTTGATACCGTAAAGTTTGTTAGGCTGTTGGAGAAGCAGACTTTGAAAAGCCACATTCTGAACCGTGATATATCTTACGCTGTTTTACTGCCAAAGGAGTACGACAGTTTGCATACAAATTACCCGGTTGTCTATCTTCTTCATGGTTTTGGTGACGACGAAACAGCATGGTACAAATACGGACTTATCACTTATTATTCTGATGCGAATGCTTCAATACCAATGATATACGTCATGCCTCAGGGCTTCAATACATATTGGGTAAACAAATACAATGGCAAATTTCCTTACATGGATATGTTCATCAAAGAGTTGGTTCCAACTATTGATTCTCTGTTCCGAACCATAAAAGATCCTCAGCAAAGAGCAGTAATGGGATTTTCGATGGGTGGCTACGGAGCTTTGATTTTACCGGCTAAAAATCCGGATGTATTTAATACCGGTGTAGTTTTGAGTATGTCGTTCCGCACGGACAAGCAATATATGAGCGAATCGCAGGACGGTTGGAATTCCCAGTGGGGTTCAATCTTTGGAGGTTCTGGTTCATCAGGAACTGCACGCTTAACAAACTACTTTAAAGCGAATAGCCCGTTTTATTTCTTTAAAAATCCAGGGGACGAATCCTTAAAGGGTCAGAATTACTTTTTCGATTGTGGTGATGATGAAGAAAGTCTTTCCGAAACTAACGATGCGCTTCACGACCTGCTCCGCAGTCTGGGTATTAAACACGAATATCGTGTCAGAAACGGTGCCCATTCCTGGGATTATTGGCATAAATCATTGCCCGAAGCATTGAAATATATCAGCTCTGCTGTTCAGAATATAACATATCCAAATGATCCTACACCGGTTAGTGTTGGAGCGGCAATTCCGGCCGAACGGATTTTTGCTGAACAACTTGATGGGTCTGAGATTGACTTTAGTGTAACTGTTCCGCCAGCATATTTATCTGATACAAATCACTATGCGGTAATACTTGCACTGCACGACAGGAATGCAGTAGCACAGGATAAAGAATCACAAAACATGATTTCCATGTTCAACTCCGATATGATCAGCAATAAAATACCAAATTCTCTGGTTGTCGAAATTCCTTTGCAAACAGAATCTATTACGGCAGAAGTTCTTAAACGGATAATCAGCCAGGTGAGGACAAAATACCGCACTATGGCTGATAGCAAGCATACAGTACTGCTTGGAAATAAGCAAGCCGGGCTGATAGCTTATGAACTGATGCCTGATTGCACTGATCTGATCAATGCCTGCCTGCTTTTCGATGCCAATTTGCCAAATGATGCTACATCAACTAATCCTGCCATCAGTTATTACCTGGATATAAGCGACGAAGGAATTAACTATACAGGATACAACTCGCTTTACCTGAGTCTGCGGCACAATAAGTTAACACACGAATACAGAGTACGCCAGGGAACATCTTCACATGAATCATTCCTGAATGGCATTGACGAATCCGCCGGCTTTATGAAAACACATCTTAGAAATTAAAAATGAAAAGAACTGCTTTGATATTTTTCGTTAGCGTATTCCTGGTCTGCAATTCATTCGCTGCACAAGGATTGCGGATTATGGAAAGCATGGTTATGCACAGCCTGATTCTGAAACAGGACGTTCATTTTTCTGTCTGCCTGCCTCAGGAGTACTATGATTCCAAAAAGTCGTACCCGGTAGTTTATCTTTTGCATGGTCTTGGTGATGAAGAAACCTCGTGGCTCGAATATGGTCAGATCAGCCAGTATGCTGATAAATCAGTTGAAACTGATAAAACAGTGCCTATGGTTTTTGTGATGCCTGAAGCTTTCCGTACCTATTATGTGAATGACTATAAAGGATCATTTCTTTACCAGGATATGTTTGTGAAAGAACTGGTTCCATACATCGATAGCCTTTTCCGAACCAAAGCCGACAGGCAGAATCGAGCATTGATGGGTTATTCCATGGGTGGATTTGGAGCTCTTAATCTTCACCTGAAACATCCGGATGTTTTTGGATCGGCAGTTCCTTTGAGTATTTCGGTCCGCACCGACGAGCAATATATGACTGAAGATGCCTCTGGATGGGATGATCAGTGGGGTAGATTGTTCGGTGAGCCGGGCTTTAAAGGCAAGGAAAGAATTTCAGAGTATTACAAACAGAATAGTCCTTTTTACATCTTATCTCAGATGCCGGCATCCGAGATTAAAAAGCTGAACATCTATATCGATAATGGTGACAAAGAACAAACGCTTTGCCGAAGTAACGAAGAATTGCATATTCTGATGCGCAGTTTGAATATTCCACATGAATTTCGTGTCCGGGATGGCGGTCACAGTTTCCAGTACTGGTGCTCATCATTGCCTAACGCACTCAGGTTTATAAGTGATGCATTTGAAGGTAAATCCTTTCGGGGTGATATCCCGGCTAAATCTTCCGACAATGAATTGCCTGAAAAGCAAATTAAAAAGTTAACTGTTCTGAATGAAACGGCGTTTGCTTATGTTCCTGCCGAATACGATCATACAGATAGGTTATACCCGGTCATTTATATTGCAGGCACTTTTACAGCCTCACAGCAAAAAGTAATCGCCGCAGCTGTCGACAATAAAATAAAGAAAAATAAAGTGTGCGCTATGCTTCTGGTCTTTCTCCCTGGTGATATTTTAACTCATATAGAAACTGCATTGCCTGAACTTGAAGCAAAATTAAGAATCCGCAAAGGCTACCATTTCCGCGCCATTGCTGGGTTCCAGACCGCAGCAACCGAAGCATGCACAATAGCATTAAGCCAGGAGCAATTTACAGCCTGCATTCTCAGCGATGCATCTCTTCCTGATGACTTGATGAAAGATTTGTTTTCCGAAACAAAACCCAAAGCGCCTGAACGGACATCATTTTTTATAGATACACCTGATAAAGGCAATTTCTATAAAGGCAACGGGAATGCGCATATGCTTTTACGCGACAAGGATCTGCCGCATGAATACCGGGTAAGGGAAGGCAATGGCGGATTTGAATGGTTCATGGCTGGGTTGCCGGAAATAATCAATTATACAGCAAAAAGATTTCACAAATAACAATAACTAAATACTAACTAAAACTAAAAACCATGTTTATCGTAAGTAGTTACACACTGGCAGTTGTTCTCACTTTTATTACCATGCTTTGCTGGGGATCGTGGGCCAACACACAGAAAATGGCCGCTAAGAGCTGGCGTTTCGAACTCTTTTATTGGGATTATGTTATTGGGATACTCTTGTTTTCCCTGCTATTTGGTTTCACTCTCGGTAGCACGGGAAGCGTTGGGATGGGATTTGTTGAAAGCATAAAACAGGCAAGTACTTCCAGTATTCTCAATCCCATTTTAGGCGGTATCATCTTTAACCTTTCCAATATTCTGTTGGTAGCTGCTATTTCTGTGGCCGGAATGGCTATTGCGTTTCCGGTTGGAGTTGGGATTTGCATGGTTTTAGGAGTACTAATCAATTATATGGCCACCCCAAAGGGCGATCCTATGCTTTTATTTATTGGTGTGGGTATTGTTGTTGTGGCTATTATTCTTGATGCGCTGGCTTATAAAAAACACGCCATCAGCGAAAAGAAAACATCCACAAAAGGAATTCTTCTTTCAGTTTCTGCCGGATTTTTGATGGCATGGTTCTTCCGTTTCGTGGCCAAAGCTATTGCTACTGACCCTGAGGCTACAGCAGCCGGGTTATCCGAAGCCGGTAAGCTTACTCCATATGCTGCATTTTTCTTTTTCGTGATCGGGATTGTAATCAGCAATTTCCTTTTCAATACCTACCTGATGAAGAAACCAATTGAAGGAACACCGGTTAATTTCAAGCAATATTTCGAAGGTAATTTCCGCAGCCACCTTTCAGGAATTATTGGTGGAATGGTCTGGGCTTTAGGAACTTCATTAAGTCTTTTGGCAGCTAATAAAGCCGGATATGCTATTTCATTCGGACTTGGACAAGGGGCTACCATGATCGGTGCTTTCTGGGGTGTATTTATCTGGAAGGAATTTAAAGGTGCCAACAAATCCGTTAATACATTACTCGCATTTATGTTTTTACTTTTTACTGCAGGATTGGCTATGATCATTATGGCCGGTAACAATTAGATTTCTTAACCTCAACCTAAATATAATTATTAACCCTAAATCAAAACAAAATGAAAAAACAGATTTATTTTATTGTTCTGGCTGTTATCATGGCCTTTCCTTTCTCTTCGTGCAAGAAGGACAAATCCGATCCTCCTGCTGTTACAACAACAGCTATTTCATCACTTACAGTAGCCTCTGCAATTTCAGGTGGAAATGTTACTTCTGAAGGGACATCTGCTGTTATTGCCCGTGGTGTTTGCTGGGGCACAGCTGCAAGTCCTACCATTGCTGATTCAAAAACAACTGATGGTACCGGAGCTGGTACATTTACAAGCACTATTACTGGGTTAACTCCTGCCACTCTTTATCACGTTAGAGCATATGCTACTAATGGTGAAGGAACTTCCTACGGCGAAGATGTTACATTTACAACCTCATCACTTATCAAATCAATTTCTTTCTTTGCTGAATGGGCTGGTGGTACTGAAAAATGGGAATTTTCATATGATGCTTCTACCAAAAAAGTATCACAGTTCCTAAACTACTGGGAAGGCGCTTTGGATAAAACGATTACTTACGATTATTCAGTTGCCGGTAAATTGACACTGAAAAGGGATGCCAGTACTGTTTACGGAACGTATGATCTGAATTCGTCAGGCTACATTACTGAAGATGCTGACGGTAATACATACGAATACGATGCAAATGGTTTCCTTGTGAAGTACTACGAATATTGGGATGCCGCAAGTCACTTAAAATACCAGATGACTATCACTAATGGCAATATTACCAAGATTACGACATTTGATGATGACGGCGTTACTGCTAAAAAAATAAAAGAGTTTACGTACACAAGCGGGGATAATTCAGATGGAATCCACCAGGCTAATGCCACTGACTCTGACTGGAAACCAATCGGTAATTTTTATGGAAAACCAAGTTCCAAACTGGTTGATTATTTCGAATACTGGGACCCTAGGTCAACACCAATTGTTAAGTCAAAATCAAGATTAACTTATACTTTTGATTCCAAAGAAAGAGTATCAAAAGCAACAAAGACGCTCACAGACAATTCAACCGAAGTTTGGGAATATACTTATCAGTAAACCAATTTAATTTAACTTGTTTTTTGGTGATCTTTAAATGTTAAAAGAAAAGAGGATTTGATTGAGGATTGATAGTTGATAAAGAAGAGGTTAACCGTTTATTAAAAAGCGGTTGCCTCTTTCTTTTAACCTTTTGGTCTTGGGTAACTTTGCTTTTTTTTGACATAGGCAGTCCAAATTTGTAAGCCATAACATATTATTTGATATAAAATACCATGAGCGAAACGATACTGGCCTTACTTGGTTTGGGGATGATTACAACTTTCATCACTTTAATCATGACCAAGAAGCTTTCTCCTCTGGTCGCATTAACGCTGATTCCTATTCTGTTTGGACTCTTTGCCGGAGTTGGTGGAACCGAATTAGGCAAAATGATGGAAGATGGATTGAAGGCTACAGCTCCTACCGGTGTTTTGCTTATGTTTGGGATATTGTATTTTGGGCTCATGTTCGAAGTCGGACTTTTTGAACCTTTAATAATTAAGATATTGCAGTTTGCAAAAGGCGATCCTTTAAAAGTTATCATGGGAACATGTGTGCTTTCCCTGATCGTTGCATTAGATGGCGACGGGGCAGCAACTTACCTGATCATTGTAGGAGCTATGCTTCCGATATATAAACGCCTCGAAATAAATCCTCTGATCCTGACAGCCATTCTCACCCTGTGTGTTGGTATTATGATCAAACTGCCCTGGACCGGGGCGAACGCACGTTGTTTGAGTGCATTAAACCTTAATCCCACCGAACTGTTTAATCCAATTATTCCCAGCATGCTGGCATCAATAGTCTGGGTTTTATTTGTGGCTTATTATTTTGGTTTAAAAGAACGTAAACGGTTAGGAATAGTACATATAGAGATACCCGAAAGTAAAGAAATCACGAATAAAAAAATCTATTTCACCAACCTGTTGCTGACAATTGTTCTGATTGTTGCTTTGGTTTTGGGATTATTGCCGATTGCAATTACATTTATGATTGGCCTTGCCATTGCTTTAATTATCAACTTCCCAAGTCTTGACGATCAACGAAAAAAATTGGCAGCACATGCCGGAAGTGCCTTATCAGTTGGTTCGATGGTGTTTGCTGCGGGCATATTTACAGGCATTTTGTCAGGCACCAAAATGCTGGATGCCATGGCACAAAGTTTTATTCACATTATCCCTGATTCATTGGGACCTAACATGGGAATTATAACGGGCCTCACTTCAATGCCATTCACATATTTCGTCAGCAACGATGCTTATTTTTATGGGATTGTTCCTTTAACTGCTGCAACTGCTTCGCATTTTGGAGTTACAGCAGTTGAAATCGGACGGGCATCTCTGTTAGGGCAATCGGTTCACATGCTTAGCCCCCTGGTTGCATCCACTTACTTACTGATTGGTCTGGCAGGTGTTAGTTTTGAAGCTCATCAGCGTTTCACGTTAAAATGGGCTGTTGCTACAACATTAGTGATGCTTCTGGTTTCCATTTTAACTGGTGCCATCAGCATTTATTTCTAATTTATAAATATTTATCCCCCTGAAGCAGAACATTTTCCTCCAGAAATTGCTAACTTTATACTATGGATAATCCATAAGCAATTTATGTTTTGAACCTAACATGGAGGGACTTGAAATGAGACGTTTTAATGCTTTCGCTTCGCTGATCTTCGTACTTATCCTGGCAACAGGCGCAGGAATTGCCTGGTCTTCATATAACGGACCGGCTGATACTACAGGAACTTTGTGGACCATTATTATTACGTTTGTCATTGCTACTATTGTTTCAGCCTCAATAAAAGTGGCTGATCAGTGGGAAAAGGCTGTGATTTTACGTTTAGGCAATTTTCGAGCCATCAGGGGACCCGGATTATTTTTTATCATTCCTGTAATTGATGCTATTCCTTACTGGATTGATATCCGGGTAATCACCACAACCTTTAAGACTGAAAAAACCCTGACCAAAGATACCGTTCCGGTTGATGTGGACGCTGTATTGTTCTGGAAAGTGCTTGATCCGAAAAGAGCAGCGCTGGATGTAGCCGATTATCAGAGTGCCATTAGCTGGGCATCACAAACAGCCCTGAGAGATGTTATAGGCAAGACCATGCTTTCGGATATGCTCGAAGGCCGGGAGAAAATCAGTGCCGAACTTCAACGGATTATTGATGAACGCACCGAGCCCTGGGGTATCAATGTGATTTCGGTGGAGGTTAAAGATGTTCTTATTCCGCCTGCGCTTGAAGATGCCATGTCGATGCAGGCACAGGCCGAAAGAGAGCGGCAGGCCCGTGTAATTCTGGGCGATTCCGAACGGCAGGTTGCAGAGAAATTTGGCGACGCAGCCAGGACTTACGCCAACAATCCTACAGCCCTTCACCTGAGGGCCATGAACATGCTTTATGAAGGCTTAAAGCAGAATTCGACCATAGTTATTGTTCCCAGTACAGCATTAGAGTCAATGCAATTGGGCGGTCTGAGCGGGGTTACGGCATTGACAATGGAGTTGCAAAAGGAAAATTCGGGGAAAGAGAAATAGCAGAAGGGGAAAGAGTAAATAGGGTCTGCTGGGGAATAGCTAAATAGCTGTTTATATATGCTTTGTCTGCTATTCACACAACAACCAATGCAAGGATACTTACCATTCTTTTCATAATCCATGCACATTATCGATTTGATTTTCCCCGTCAGGGGAAAAATATCAATAAAAAAATACTACTCCAATCCCGATTCCCCGGCAGGGGATCAACATAATACAATGAATATTAATGTCCTACGGACAATCCCATGTTCCACAATCCTTTAGCTTTTGGTGTTGATTCCCTCCGGGAAAACCCATAGACATTTGATTTTTGTTTTTCAGCAAGCCTTAAATAGTATTTGAAAAGTCTCTTATTAAACCCCGGTTTTAGGTTAAAAGAGATGAATCGGTTAAAACTTACGCCTCAACTTTTGAGACTGAGAAATAATTGTAAATAACAATGCTGTTGTTGTCTGACTTTAATGCGGGTTTACTTTTTAGACCAACGCATTAGATTTACTTTGATGAAGAAGCAAGGGGGAAATTTATTTTTTGTATGCACCAATAATCATATTGGTAGAGTAATTCTATGGAGCCTTCGCCGATAAAGCGTTGTTTTTCTGCGCTTCCTTCTATTTTCCCTGTAAAGTCAATATTGAAATCAACAAAAGATTTTTCCTTATCAAAGCTCAGGTGAGTGATTTCAAAATGCTTTAGCGTAAAGGATTTATATGCGTCGCGAAAGTGTTTCAGATTAATATCTTCTTCAGCTTCTTTGGTGAAATGAGTGGTGTAAAAGTCTGTTTTTTTGTTCAGGAATGACCTGATTCCATCCGTACTATGTTCCCGGATATCGTATTCGTGGTTTGGGTGGAACTCCTCGTAGATAAAACAATTCATCATTCCCGGGATTCGCATATTGTCCATCTCATACACGAACAGTTCTTCGGTCACAAACCGGTAAATCTCCCGTTCTTCCACATCACAAAGAGTGTCGAGTTGTATGCCGTTTTCGTTCAGAATATTCATTATTCTTTCCAGCTCACTGCTTATCTTTGAGTCAGGGATATCTTCAACTTTCGTAAAATCAGGCCGCTTAATAATATCAAAAAGAACAATACGTTCTGTATTATTGTAGCTTCTTTCAAAAGCTTCGATATTTTTCAGAAATTGGTTCTCTATGAAAGGGTCAAGAGGCATTTTTGACTGATTGTCCGAAAACATGGCGCCATGTTCGAGCATCAGTTTCATCTTCTTTAACTCGTTTTCCATGCGGAGTTTTTCAAGTTCTTTTTCATTCTTCATAATTATGGATTTTATAAGTTGTGGTTTGAAAATAAACAGTTGCAGAAATTTAATAGTGGATAAAAAACAATAAAATCAGGAAATGAAAAACAAATATAAGTCCTAACAGGTAATTCCGGTAAGTCAGGCAGCAAAAAAAATTTCCAGGTACGTGCAAATACCGTATGACATCACAGTGGCAAACCCAGGAATTTCCTACAAGAACGGTCTTAACGCGACGGTTTTCAGGAAGGCTTCATAAAACAAATCACACCTGTCACTTTTTTAACTAAGTTTGTTTTCTTTTTCAGGCAAAAGATTGAATTGCCGGTCATGCTGAAATGCATTATGAAAAGGATTACCACGCATTGACTATGAAACATATTGACCTTACTTCTTCTATTAAGGAAAGTGATTCGGAATTCCTGAAAAAACTTCCGGCGTTCGTGGTTCGGAGACTTGAGAGGATCATTAAGCAGGATGAAATCAATACTATTCTCGATAAATATGCGGATTGCGAAGGGGCTGATTTCCACCGTAGCATAATGAAGGAATTCAACATTACGCTGGAAGTGGAAGGCCTGGAAAACCTGCCGGGAAATCCGAAATGCTTTTTCCTTTCCAACCATCCTTTCGGGATTGTTGACGGGCTGATACTCACTAAAACCGTTATCGAAAAATACGGAACTTTTAAGGCTATAGGGAATGAGTCGTTCCGGTTTATACCTAACCTTCGGCCCTATATAGCGCTGGTAAATCCGTATGGGATGAGTTCAAAATCCTATGTAACTGAACTGGAGAAAGTTTACCAGTCGGATGTGGCCATAACGCATTTCCCTGCCGGTGAAGTATCGCGGCGGTACAACGGGAAAATCCAGGACCGCCCCTGGCAGAAAAGCTTCATCACACGTTCAATCTCGTGCCAGCGCGATATAGTTCCGTTCTACTTTCATGGCAGGAATTCAACGATGTTTTACGGGATTAATTTAGTACGAAGAGCTCTGGGTATTAAAACCAATATTGAGCTGGCTCTCCTGCCCCGCGAATTGTTCCTGAAACGCAATAAAACCATCAGGCTGACTATAGGAAAACCTATTTCCTGGCAAAAATTTGATTCCTCCATGCCGCATATAAAATGGGCCCAGAAAATTAAGGAACATGTTTACAGGTTGTCAGCTCCGGAGGGTATCAGGCTGGATTTCTAAAAGTAAAGACTCTTTTTACTCAAAGCCAATCAGCCTATAAAAAAGGCCCAAATTCCAAATTCCAAGTCTCAAGTTACAAGTGGGAATTGAGCGCTGGTTTTGAGTGCTGGGTTTGATTCCTGGAATTTTGAATTTTGATTTTTACATTTTGAATTTGGGACTTGGATTTTGAGACTTGGAATTTAATAACAAGCGTTTCTATCCTTTTTGCAGAACCATTACACTTCCAGTAATCTCAACGCAGAATTCCATTCTCAAAGAAAGAAGTCACATCCCTGCCATCAGTAATCTGAATTCCCCGGATTCCCAGCCGTTCAGCAGCCTCAATATTGGCTAGTGAATCGTCAAAAAAAACAGTTTCCCGCGCGTCTAAATTCGCATGTTCAAGTACATAGGTATAAATCCCCGCGTCCGGCTTATGTATCCCGATTTCGTGCGAAACAAATACCTGTTCAAATAAATCAACTAGGGTAAAGCCATAAATTTCGAGGAACTCACGCGTGTAATGCTCAAAATGAATACTGTTGGTATTTGATAACATGAATACTTTGTAGTTGTTTTTTAATTCCTGCAACAACTTTACCCTCTGCGGGGGAATATCCAGTATAAGTTTGTTCCAGATCCTGTCAATTTCGGAGTCGCTGGCATTATGGTTCAGTATTTTGCATAAATCGCTCCTGAATTGAGCCGGATTCAGTCGCCCGGTATCAAATTTTTCGAAGATTTGCTCGCTTGCAAGCTTCAATATCAGCTCTCCCTGGCTAATACCACTTAATTTTTCAAGTTCGAGTAAGGATAGTAATGGATTGATATTCAGCAATACACCTCCTAAATCGAAGATAATATTCTTAATTTTTGAAGCTTGAATGGCGGGCATAAAAAAAAATTTTAAAACTAGCTTTAGATTTGACTGCAAAAGTGTAAATTTGCACCCGTAATTGCAAGTTTAACAAAACTTTTAATTCAAAGGGCCTATAGCTCAGATGGTTAGAGCAACTGACTCATAATCAGTAGGTCCCTGGTTCAAGTCCAGGTGGGCCCACGGTTAACACAAATAAACCCCTTTTGGTCAGTGACTTAGAGGGGTTTGTTTTTCTTGGGGATAAGTGTATGAGACACATTCAATAGGTTATTATTTCTCTAAATATAAATATGTTGAATTTTCAATCTGCTAATAAATGAAAATTGTGCTATTCACTTATAGATTATTAAATCCTAAGGGCAATTCTTTTAAATGATAAATGTTAGCTGCTGGAAATTATCATTTATATAAAGAAACTGATACCAAGAAGTTGGGATGAGAATACTCAAATGAACCTGTCTCGTAAAAATATCTTGACATCTCCAGGCTATTCCCAACTGAATTTTTATCTGCTGAAATTACAGCCCAATCATTATTATATCGAAGTAAGGTTGTTTTCGTTTGTTCTAATAATTTATTTATTTGTTGCAGTTTGGTTGAATTATGATTTTCAACTATAAACTCATCGGTCAGACCCATTAGAGCTTCTTTATTGTCAGGAAGTATTCCTCTAAACGTAGATTCTTTCGTGATGAAATTTGGATTAGCGCAAATTATTAGTTGATCAGTTGTAAGCCTGTTTAATAATGCCTGAATTTTTTCGCAATTCAAATTATTTTTTAAATAACCATATGCTAAATTTTCATATTCATTAATAATTGAAATTGAGTCTAACTCATTATTTTGCTCAATAATATATTTTATGTATTCTTCTGATAGATGATTTGAAAATTTAATTGTTATGCAGAGAGTGCTATAATCAAGAAATATTTTTTCAGCGTTAAAAGTATAGTAAAAACAAGTTGAATCTTTTCCGCAATTCAAGTCATAATTCAAATCTATTTCTTTAAGGGGTTCTTCGCTTTTGGTACATGATGAGAATACTAAAAATACGGAATATACAGCTGCTAACCAAACGATATTCTTCATGATATTGACTGTTTATGATTCTGTTTAATATACAATTTGAGATACAGATTTCGTCATTAGCTCATGACCAACTTTTCTACACTGAGAATCCCTTAGCTAAAACTGTGAATAACAAATCGAATAAAAGCAGAAAATCACAGTTTAAAGGGTTTAAAAATACAACCTATCAACAAACTCATTGTAAATATACACAAAATATCCTTGTTTTCAACATGTAGCTTTCATTTAATTCATAAAATACAATCGGGGGCTTTTTCAGCTTTCTCAATTTTAATATTATTTGTTTTACGCTCATATTCTGTTTTTTTTGTTTCATAGGTAATGTCTCAACTATTGCTTTAATTCCTCTTAGAACAAAAAAGATTTAAAACCTGATTCTCTAACAGTCAGCCTTTTTTCATTTTTTCCATCGAACAGTACTTTCCTCCCTGAACTTATCCCCTCTTATTATTGTTTACTTTTGTCCTATCTATAAATTAAAAGCTATGCAATCTTCAATTAAACAAACGAAATACTCCTTTTCACTTTACAGCCTGCTGCTAATCCTGGCTGTTAGCCTGTTCATTATGCCGGGATGTAAAAAGGAAAGCACAGATGATAAACCTGCAAATGAAACTTTAGTTACATACCAAAAGATTCTCTCTTACCCGGTTTCAACTATCAAACAACAGATTGGCGTATGGGAGAGCCTTTATCCTGACGCAACTTCCATTGTAAGCCATACTGCCTCTGCAGTTGAGGTTTATAAAATCACCTATAATACAATCTATAAAGGTGAAGCTGTTTTAGCGTCCGGGTTGGTATGCATGCCTCAATCCCAGGATTCGTGCCCCATAATCAGTTTCCAGAATGGTACCAATACCCTGAAATCCGGTTGCCCCAGCGAGGATCCGACCAATTATTACTACACCCTGATGGAATACATGGCAGGAAACGGTTATATTATCGCTTTCCCCGACTACATTGGTTTCGGAGCGTCGTCACAATTCCTTCATCCCTATTATGAAAGGGAAACCACTGACAGGGCCGTGGTTGATATGATCAGGGCATGCCACGAACTGCTTGGCGAAAACGATATACAGGTTAAATTTAATGGCGAACATTTCCTGATGGGTTACTCGCAGGGCGGATGGGCGACGCTTTCGGGTTTGAAAAATATAGAAACAAACTACAAAACCACCATAGCTGTTACCGCGACTTCGTGTGGCGCAGGGGCTTATGATATGATGGCCATGTCAAATTATGTAATGGCACAAAAAGTTTTCCCGGGACCGCTTTACCTGCCGTATTTCATCTATTCGCAGCAGTTATTCGGGGCGCATACTGACCCGCCCAGTAAATTTTTCAACGAGCCTTATGCTTCGCGTATCCCGGAACTTTTCAGCGGAACGTACACCAATACGCAGGTGGATGCCCAGCTTAACGATACCATTTCAGTTCTTCTGAAAAGCAATATGATCTCGGATTTGAGCAGCGGTACCGATTTCGAACAGCTTCGTTCGCTGTTGGTGAAGAACAGTGTTACAGCCTGGCAGCCTACCTCAAAAATTAATTTTTATCATGGTTCTGCCGACCTCAATGTTCCCCCCGAACAATCGCTGATTATGTATAACAGCTTTTTAAGCCTGGGAGTCGGCCAGGATAAAATTCAGCTTATAAGTCTTCCCGGAACCGATCATGAAACCAGTTTGCTGCCTTGGGGGCTTAAAACCATAAATTGGTTTAATGAAATAAAGAAATAGGCTGAAGCTATCGATAGAAGTACTTAAGTGAAAGAATTTTCTCACTGGTTCATCCTTTAAAATCCCAGAACAGAGGCAAGCCGGCTTGAAACAAAACACTTACGCATTTAAGCGTGTAAGTGTTTTTTAGTTTCTGACAGATTCATTATGAAATATAATGTTTTTAAACTTCCTCAACCGGAAATGTAGCTGAATTATTTGGGTTTATAAACCTTTTCACTATTCTCATGATTCCAATTATTACAGATATTTCTTAAATAAGGGAAAGATTGGAGTGTTTAAGATATATCTTTTTGGATCGATGTGCAGGGTCTAATTAATATCTCGTTTTTTGATCATTCGTCAATATCCGTGACACTCACTTAAAATCCAGCGTTTTTAGTTTTTTGTTTTATACACTTTCAATGAATAAATGAAAACGGCAAAACAATATACTTCACTTTGGCCATGGGAATCATGCTTAAGCTTATATAATGGATGGAGCACTATTTATTGAAAAGTACAATATTTTTATTTATTTCAAATTAATGAAGAATATTTTGGTAATTGAAATTCATTACTAAAACAAGATAAGTTCAGTATAATCAAATTGATTCTCTCATAAAAGCATAGCCGGATAGATGGTTATGGTTTTTCTTATAACAGCTGCTAACAGTTTAAACAGGTTGTTTTAGTAAAATAATTTTACTCGTTAATGGCATTTAATCCTATGTGCAAAAGCAGATTTCGAAAATCTGAGCAAATGCTTCAAATCCTTTACAATCCTGACTTATACGGGGAAATATCCCGTATAGATTTAATTTGCCGGATAATAATTTTAAATAATATATTAAACATGTAACATATTGCATATAATATATCATAAATTGCAGTATTGAAATACCTGAATACGTATTAAATTTTTCACTTTTATCTGAACTTAAAAAATCATGTTATGAAATTTAAAATCCACAAAACAAGTGTGTTATGTGCTTCAGCGCTTATAACTATCTCTTTATTTTCCTGTAAAAAAGATCTGATGACGAAAGAAAATGAGTCAAATGCTGCTCTCAATACGTCACCAACTTCGGTTGTTAAAGCTGTTCCGGCTGACTTACCTGGCAGAACATTGGCTGCGAATTGTTTTCAGTGTCATGGCACAAATGGGTACGCGGGAGAATTAAAAATTGCCGGGGAGAGCAAATCGGAAATATTAAGCGAAATAAATGAAATGAAAGCCAAGAATCCGAGATCCAACATTATGAATGTTCACGCTCAGGGTTATACTGCCCAGGAAATGGATTTGATTGCTGACTTTATCTCTAAACAATAAAACACTTTATTTATGAAACGTCGTGATTTTTTTGCCAGTTTAGGCGTAACCGCAGTAGGGTTGCCATTTTTACCATCTGCTTTGGCAGAACAAACCAGCACCAGTGCAGTTGCTGTCGGACGAGTAGTTGTTGTAGGAGGAGGAATGGCCGGAACAACTGTAGCCAAGTATCTGCGTTTGTGGGGTGGCACAGGTGTTGATGTAACGTTGGTGGAACCCAATGCCACCTATTATTCCAGCATTTTTAGCAATATGATCCTCACCGGTGAACGGACATTGAGCCAGTTATCTTTTAACTACGCAATTTTAACCAGCAAGTATGGAGTAAAAGTCCAGAATTATTCTGTAAAAAGTATCGATCCTATAGGGAAAAAGGTCACTCTTTCAAATGGGAGTTCCTTACCGTTTGATCGGCTGGTTATAGCACCAGGTATAGACTTTGAAGCCTTACCACTTTCAGGTACGGCCACTAATAAAGCTAAAATTGTTCATGCATGGAAGGCCGGGGCTCAAACCCTTTCCCTGCAATCGCAGATTAAAGCAATGACTTCAAAGGATACTTTTATTGTAACAATTCCGCCATCACCTTACCGTTGTCCGCCCGGGCCATATGAACGTGCCTGTGTTGTAGCTGATTACCTGAAACGCACAAAAGGAGGTGGTAAAGTAATAATCCTGGATGCTAACAGCAAAATCCAGGCAGAATCTCAAAATTTTACCACTGCTTTTAATGTTACTCATAAAGGAATCATCACATATGTTCCTAATGCGCAAATTACCGGAATTAATGCGGATACCATGTCGGTAAACACCAGTGCTGGAACCTTTTCAGGTAAAGTTATTAATGCGATACCCACTCACAAGGGAGCTGATTTAATCACAAAATCAGGTATTGGCCTGGCCAATTCGCCGGATTCGAAATGGGCCGGCGTGAATGTACTCTCTTATGAGTCAACAGCAGTTCCATTCATTCACATTATAGGCGATTCAGCTGCCACTACCCAGCCTAAGGCCGGGCATATTGCAAACGCTGAAGCCAAAGTATGTGCGGATGCCATAATCCAGTATTTTAAGGGAAGTGCCATAAATCAATCTCCTATAACTAACTCATCCTGTTTTACTCCCATCACTAAAACCACTGCTTCATGGTTATCAGTTGTATACAGGTATGATCCTGCAACGCGGACAATGGTTGCTACCGGTAGCGGGGTAACTGAATCAGATGGTGCGACATCGGAGAACCACGAAGACATGCTAAAATGGTTTACTAACCTTATGTCTGATACTTTTAAGTAAAATTGAGATTGCCGATTGTATAGCTTTGTATCAAATTTCTCCCAAACTCATAGGAACAACCTATGAGTTTGGCTTTTACAGCTACGGGCGGATAATTCAAGGCATTTTGTGCATGTAGTAATAATTGCTGAATTACCAAATAAATAATGGCGTGCCGCGAACAACATACATTCAGGTAGTTCTTATCATTGGTCATAATTGATAAATTACTGGCTCATGAAATGTCATTTTATTTAATGCTCTTAAAAAAGGGGAAGGCTTCCGGATTACAGGGAATAGATTTAGTTAAATAGCGTAAAGTGTATCTTGTTTTGTATAGTTGAAACAACCTTTAATATTCATTATGTCTTGCAGATACATCACTAAACTTTCTCAGTTATGAATTGTTTTATGTATATCAATTACTAACAGGATTAAAATCATATTAATATGAAAATCAGGCTCATTTTTGCATCTCTTTTATTGTTTTCCGGGTTTATGGTCACAGCCCAAAACACCAATAACAGCAGTCCTTCGGTAATGATTGAAAATCAGAGCCGCTTTGGTTTTACCGAAACCGTTGAGAAACTATCAAAGACCATTCTCGAAAAAGGTTGGAAAATTACGATAACACACGATCTGCAGGAAACCATGAAAAAGAACAGCAAAGAGGTATTGCCCGTTAAGGTGATTGAATTATGTAATCCGGGTCTTGCATTCCGAATCCTTTCAAATGACGAACTTCGCAACGTATCACCAATGCTTCCCTGCCGTATTTCGGTATATGAAAAATCTGACGGGATTACATATATTTCGCGTATGAATGCACCTGCTTTTGCAGGTATGATTGGTGGTGATGCTGCTAAGACTATTGTTCAGGCTTTTAATGAGACTGAAGAATTTGTTAAGGCTGTAACAAAATAGGCTTAAGAAAATCCTCCTGTTTTCAATTCAGGCCTGAAGGAGTGAATTCTCTCGGAGAAAATTTTGAACTCAAAAGTTTATTTTTCCGACAGTATTTTATACAAGCTACCTAAGTCAGAAAAATGAAATGTAACACATACACATTCATGCGTGTATGTGTTTTTCGTTTCTGCCTGATTTCTGCCGGACTGTCACCAGATTATTTGGTTGTAACTTTTACCCCATTCGACAGGAAGTTTAAAATTTGGAGATCTCGTCGAGAGTTATGCCCGCAAATTTAAATACCTGGTAGTCCGACATCAAATGTGGAAGTTTCAATTTTTCGGAAATTCAAAATAGAGGAATTTATCATTAAAATAAATGGTGATTAATAGTTTCTTCCCACTGATTATAAATTCCTTCTCATAATTTTTATCGTAATTCAGTCTCCAGTTAAACGACACTTTTGTGGTTTTCGCGGTGGTGTCGCAAACAGTTTTTACGGTCTCTAATTCATACGTTGAAGGAATTTCTGCTTTAACGAAGTATACATCATTAATATCCACTGCCTGGCGCAGGATTTTGCCTTTCGCATTATTAATAATGCTGTTAGAAAAGGCTAAACATTTTTCATTCTGAGCTAATAGGGTATGACTTGAAATAGTCAGCATAAACACGAATAACAGAGCTTTCATAGTAAACATATATTTAAATCAGAAAGATACGGAATCTTGCCAAATATTCAAAATATTTATGAAATTTCCTCGTTCCTATATTTGTATGATATTGAAAAACATATACATAAATCTTTTGGTTCATTGGCAATATGCATTTCCTACATCTTTATTATAAGTTTAATTGCATGTTTTTTTATTTCTGCCGGAAAGCAATGCAGGAATTTACCAGGTAACTTTAAGCTTACTCAGAGCATAGAACGTCAATTCAGCCTTTGTTGAAATTCCATGCCTGCAGGTACGTTTTCTGATATGGATCAATTGCTATCTTTGCAGTACTATCTATATTTGTTCCTTCTGCCTTTTCCGCTGTACCTTCCTGAACACTTAAATAATTGCAATTCATAATAAAATCAATTCAAGAAACGTATGATTAAAATAATTAAAACGATAGCAGTAGTTCTTTTGCTGGGTTCATTAAACCTGAGTGCACAAGTTAAAGTACCTGTTTACCTGGATGATACAAAATCAATCCAGGAACGTGTGGAAGACGCACTTTCGCGAATGACGGTTGAAGAAAAGGTGGGTATGGTTCATGCTCAGTCCAAATTCAGTTCAGCGGGTGTTCCCCGCTTAGGCATTCCCGAAATCTGGATGTCCGACGGTCCTCATGGTGTTCGCCCCGAAGTTTTATGGGATGAATGGTCACAGGCAGGCTGGACCAACGATTCCTGTTTTGCGTTTCCGGCGCTTACCTGCCTGGCTGCCACATGGAATAAGGACATTTCTCTTTTGTATGGTAAATCAGTAGGAGAAGAGGCACGTTTCCGCAATAAAACGGTTCTTTTAGGTCCCGGTGTCAATATTTACCGTACTCCGCTGAATGGCCGCAACTTTGAGTATATGGGTGAAGATCCGTATTTGTCCTCAAAAATGGTAGTGCCCTATATTAAAGGGGTACAGTCAAATGGAGTAGCTACCTGCGTAAAGCATTTCGCGTTAAATAACCAGGAAGTGGATCGTGATAAAGTGAATGTAAATGTTGATGACCGCGCATTGTATGAGATCTATCTCCCTGCCTTTAAAGCCGCAGTGCAGGAAGGCGGAACATGGGCAATAATGGGCTCCTATAATTTATATAAAAACGAGCAATGCTGCCACAATCAATATTTATTGAATGATATTCTCCGCAAGGAATGGGGATTTGAAGGTGTGGTTATTTCCGACTGGGGCGGAGCTCACAACACCCTGCAATCTATTTCCAACGGGCTTGACATGGAATATGGAACCTGGGCTCCTGGCATGGCATGGGGGAAAACCAATAACTACGACAATTATTTCCTGGCCAAACCCTACCTGGCTATGATTAAATCCGGAGAAATCGGAACGAAGGAACTGGATGAAAAAGTCCGTCGCATACTTCGTTTGGAATTCCTTACCAATATGAATAAAAACAGGCCGTTTGGCGCTATGGTTTCAGAAGATCATGTGCTTGCCGGGCGTAAAATTGCGGAAGAAGGAATTGTATTGTTACAGAATAAAAATAATGTATTGCCTATTGATCTGAGTAAAACCAAAAGAATAGCTGTTATCGGCGAGAATGCCATCAAGATGATGACAGTCGGTGGCGGTAGTTCTTCCCTGAAAGCAAAGTATGAAGTTTCGCCGCTCGATGGTTTAAAGAAAAGAGCGGGCGCGCAAACCGAAATAATTTATGCGCGCGGTTATGTCGGAGATGCAAGCAGCGAAGCTGACGGTTATTCTACAGGTCAGGATCTGAAAGAAACCCGTTCGGCTGACGAGCTGATTGCTGAAGCCTGCAATGTGGCGAAAAATGCTGATTACGTAATTTTTGTCGGAGGCCTCAATAAAAGCGAACACCAGGATAGTGAAGGAGCTGACCGTTTAGGACTGGGACTTCCGTATAGCCAGGATAAACTAATCAGCGAGCTGGCTAAGGTTAACAAAAACCTTGTAGTGGTAAGTATTTCGGGAAATGCCGTGGCCATGCCCTGGGTAAACGAAGTACCTGCGATTATTCAAGGCTGGTTTTTGGGAAGTGAAGCTGGTAACGCTATTGCCGCGGTATTGGTCGGAGATGTTAATCCATCCGGGAAGCTGCCTTTCACCTTCCCTGTAAAACTGGAAGATAACGGTGCCATTGCTTTGGGTGAGTATCCGGGAAGCAATGGCCAGGTGACTTATAACGAAGGCATCTTTGTAGGTTACCGCTGGAATGAAAAACAAAAGATCAAACCACTGTTCAGCTTCGGATATGGCCTGAGCTATACTACTTTCGAATATGGAAAAGTAACATCCGACAAAAAGGAAATAGCGGATTCAGATAAAATCACTTTCACTGTCAGTATTAAAAACACCGGCGCACGCGAAGGATCCGAAATCGTTCAGTTGTATATCAGCGATCTGAAATCATCTTTGCCACGCCCGGTTAAAGAATTAAAAGGTTTTGAAAAGGTAAGTCTGAAAGCAGGCGAGGAAAAAGCAGTATCGATAACGATTGATAAAGCCGCATTAAGTTACTTTGACCCCGATAAGCACAGCTGGGTTGCTGAACCAGGTGATTTTGAAGCTTCGATCGGATCTTCATCATCAGATATAAAAGGGAAAGTAGCATTCAAATTGAAATAATTTTCAATACTAAAATGAAAAGCCTCCAAATCTATGGTTTGGGGGCTTTTTCATATAAAACCAGGATCAAATTTAAAATTGAAGCAAGCCATTGTTTTCCGACATTCCGTTAATACTTAGATAATTGTTGATATTAGCAATTCTTAACATTCTCATTTGTCTCTTAAAATGTTTCTAAACCGGTTTTTACTTTATCTTTGCGTACGGAAAAAACAGATTATCGAAGAACCGGGAATTAAAAACATGAATTAAAGATGATATTCAAATCATCATAGAATCTATATTGACCTTTATAAGAAAAATTAAAAAAACATGAAACGGAACTTATCTTTACTTATCATCTTTCTGGCCCTGGCAGCCTCATCGTATGCACAAAAACCATCAGCTGAATCCATACGAAAAAGACTAAGTCTTGGGTTTGGAGTTTTTAACGATTTCTGGCAGAAAGTTCCTGACTCTATCAATCCCAAATCACTTAACCGTGGCGTTGATGTTTATATTCACTATTCCTTCCCCCTGGATAAAAAGGGACGTGCTGATTTTTTTATAGGCGGAGGTCTTGGCGCGCATAACTTTTATAGCCAGGCACTCATAGGGACAGGCAAATACAATATATACGAAACGCTTCCTCCCGTAGGTGTTAGCGCAAATGAGTCTTATTTTTATAATGTCCCGGGTACATTCAAAGGTGCAAGTACTAACCTTAAAAAGAGTAAACTGGCAATAACCTATTTAGATATTCCATTCGGGTTTCAGTTTAAAACTACCAGCAACGCTCATTTTACTCTTGGTTTCAAAGTAGGATGGAAGCTTGATGCTCACACCAAATATAAAGGTGACGCTCTTGATGGCAGCGGGTACCAGGTAATTGAAAGATTATATAAATTGCGGAATATCGACAACTTCCATTATGGCCCTTACGCTGTAATTGGTTACAAATGGATTGGAGCATCCGTATTTTACCAGCTATCTTCCGTATTTGAAAAAGACCTGGGACCTCAGATTTACCCGATTTCAGTTGGTTTGGTTTTCCAGCCGTTCAAGTAAGAAAAGAAATCAGTATCACAACACAAACGCCTGCAACAAAACCCAGATAAACCTGGGCCTGGTTGTGGGCGTTTTGCTTTAACCGGGCATAGCCCGCTATTCCTGAAAGTAGTATGGAAATAACTATAAATGGAAGCAGAGGCATCCCTAAGTGGATGGAAATACTTATTAGTGTTGCTGCCAAAGCTCCCCATCCAAGGGCATGAAGGCTGATTTTATACACCAGGTTTATGAGTAAGCCTGTCAACAAAGCAAAAGTTGCCGAATAAAGCAGGTACATGAATACCGGTGGTATATTGGCAGGCTTAATAAAAATAAGAAGTCCTATATATGATGTGCTTGCGATAAGTAACGGGATTGTACGTTCGCCGCGGTTTTTCTGTTCAATGGAATTTATCGTGTTAAATTTTAGCAGGATAAACACACTGCTTGCAGGTATAACGATCGTAAACACCATGATTATGGATATGAACCACAGTTTTAATGCAACGGGTAAAACTATTGGATAAAGATCAGGCTGCAGCATCAGTGCTGAAGTGGCAAGAGCCGGTATCAAAAGAGGGTGAAGTATATACGAAAGAATTCGTGAAAGTGAGTAATCGCTTGATTTCATTGTATAGAAGTTGCTTTTAAACTCTTGAAAGTATTCAACACTAAGTGGTCAGGCAATGTATGGCCTGAATTTGAATGACAAAGCTATTAAAAATGGGGATTAATTTACAGAGGTTTCTGGCCAGGTTTTACATCACTTTGCGCAGGCGTGCAACAGGAATGTTCAACAGTTCGCGGTATTTTGCGACAGTTCGCCGGGCTATAGGGTAGCCTTTCTGTTTCAGTATTGATGTGAGTTCTTCGTCAGTGAGCGGTTTGCTTTTTTCTTCAGCGACAATACAATCCGAAAGGATTTTCTTGATTTCCCGTGTTGATATTTCTTCGCCCTGATCATTCTGGATGGATTCGGAAAAGAAGCTTTTTAGTAGGAAAGTTCCGAAAGGTGTTTGGACGTATTTGCTGTTGGCAACCCGCGAAATGGTTGAAATATCCAGTCCAACGCGTTCGGCTATATCTTTCAGTATCATTGGCCGCAGCATGGTTTCATCGCCTTCGAGGAAGTACTTATGTTGATAGTCGACAATAGCTTTCATAGTAATGTAAAGCGTATCCTGGCGTTGTTTTATAGCTTCTATAAACCAGCGGGCTGAATCGATTTTTTGTTTAATAAACACAACGGCATCGCGCTGCGAATCGTTTTTTTCTTTTTTGTGTTTATTCTCTCCGTATGACTCCAACATTTCGGTGTAGGTACGGCTTAACCTGAGTTCGGGCATGTTGCGCTGGTTCAGGGTCAGTTCGAGAACGCCATCCTTATTTTCAATAATAAAATCGGGAATCACATATTGATTTCCCGCTGTAGATGGGCTGAAAGCACTACCAGGCTTAGGGTTGAGCTTTAATATTTCATTTATGGCATCCCTGAGGTCTTCTTCTTCCGAATGGGTTCGTTTCAGGATTTTGTCATAATGTTTCTTGCTGAAATCATCAAAACACCGGTCGAGTATAGTTACTGCCAGCCTGGCTGCCGGCGAAGGATCGGATCTTTTAAGCTGCAGAATCAGGCATTCCTGCAGGTTTCGGGCGGCTACTCCCGCCGGCTCAAAACTTTGAACTACTTTGAGCATTTGCTCGATTTCCTGCAGGTTGGTAGTAATTCCCTGTGTAAATGCCAGGTCGTCAATCATGGCATTCAAATCACGCTGCAGGTAACCGGCTTCATCCAGGTTGCCTATGATAGTGGTTCCTATAATTCGTTTCTGATCAGGTAAATCTTGAAGGTCGAGTTGCGTAAGAAGTGATTCAAGAAGCCCTGTATCCGCAGTTTGCGGCATTTCTTTGTGCTCATCATTTACTGACGTGTTTCCTGCATTCAGGCGGTAGGATGGAATGTCATCATCACTCAGGTAATCATGAATGTCGATGTCATTTTGTGAATTGTCGTCATTCTTGTCTTTATCAACATCGCTGTAATCATCTGATTCGTTGTCATTATCACTGTCATATTCCTCGTCAATCTCAAGAACAGGATTTTCTTCAATTTCCTGTTTAATCCGTTGTTCGAGAGCCATCGAAGGAATCTGCAAAAGCTTCATCAGCAATATCTGCTGTGGCGAAAGCTTCTGTAATAATTTCTGTTGAAGGCGTTGATTAAGCATACTAATGAGATGATTTTAACATTTTGATCCGACCAAAGGTAAATCTAATTAATTAATGGAACAACCCGTAAAAAGTCATACTGATAGCGTGGATTAAAAATCAGCAGTCATAGGTGTGCGGGGGAAAGGTATTACATCACGGATGTTAGCCATGCCGGTTACGAAAAGCATAAGCCGCTCAAATCCCAAACCAAAACCGGCATGTGGGGCAGTGCCGAACTTGCGTGTTTCGAGATACCACCACATATCTTTTTCCGGGATATGAAGTTCGTGAATACGCGCCATCAACTTGTCGTAATCTTCCTCGCGCTGCGATCCGCCAATGATTTCACCTATTCGCGGGAACAGAACATCCATGGCTCGTACCGTTTTTCCATCTTCATTCTGCTTCATATAAAAAGCCTTGATTTCGGTAGGATAATCCGTGAGGATAACCGGTTTCATAAAGACTTTTTCAACCAGGTAACGTTCGTGTTCCGATTGCAGGTCAGTGCCCCACTCAACCGGGAACTCAAATTTTTGACCGGATGCTACCAGGATTTCAATGGCACGGGTATAAGTAAGTCTTTCGAAATCATTGTTGATTACGAAGTTGAGCCGTTCGAGAAGCTCGTTATCGTACATTTTCTGAAGGAATTCCAGGTCATCATGGCAATTGTCAACCGCATAGCGGATCAGGTATTTCAGGAAATCTTCCGCCAGGTCCATATTGTCGGTAATATCGTAAAAAGCCATTTCGGGTTCTATCATCCAGAACTCGGCCAGGTGGCGCGGGGTATTGCTGTTTTCAGCCCTGAAAGTGGGGCCGAAAGTATATACTTCGGATAAAGCCAAAGCCGCAAGTTCACCATTCAACTGACCAGAAACCGTAAGGTTTGTGCTTTTGCCAAAAAAGTCCTGCGCGTAATCAATTTCACCGGTTTCGTTCTTCGGTAGATTATTCATATCCAGGGTAGTAACCCTGAACATGGCGCCTGCGCCTTCAGCATCCGAACCTGTAATAATCGGTGTGTGAATGTAATAAAAGCCTTTATCGTTAAAATATTTATGAATTGCATAAGCCATATTGTGCCTGATACGCAGAACAGCGCCAAACGTATTGGTGCGTGGCCTGAGATGCGCAATTTCACGCAGAAACTCAAGCGTATGGCCTTTTTTCTGTAAAGGATATATTTCAGGATCGGCACCGCCGTAAACCAGGATTTCTGAAGCATGTATTTCTACCGATTGTCCTGACCCGGGTGATTCCACCAACGTTCCTGTTACAGAAAGACAAGCACCTGTATTCACCTGTTTCAGCAGTTCTTCATCAAAATTAGCCAGATCGACAACCACCTGAATGCTGTGAATTGTTGATCCATCATTCAATGCAATGAATGCAACATTTTTGTTCCCACGTTTGGTGCGAACCCAACCTTTGATAGTAACACTTTTACCTATGCCTGTTTTTTCGGGCGTTTTCAGCAGTTCAATTATTTTAATTCTTTTCGATTCCGACATAAAAGCTTCGTGATTAAGTATTTGCAATTTTAGTGATGTGCCAGATGCAAAGGTAAGGAATATTCATAAATGATACCGTGATTCTTGCGTGGCAGTAAAGGTAAAATCGCTTATTCTCTCTGTGTTTATACACCGGAAAGACTGTTTTGATCAAAATAATCGGATAGAAATTAGGAATATCAAATTGATTTGATTTCCCGAATTAAGTTTAATTATTCGTTATGCAGGCAGGAAATGGGAAATGAAATAGGGTAACAATTTACTTTGCGGCTTCTTTTTTTAATGCTGTTGCCAAAGCCTTTTCATCATTAACCACTTTGGCAATTATACCTTGCCTGTTAACAATAAAATGGGTGGGATACATATGTACTTTTAAAACGTCAGTTATGTAATCTTTCTGATCAGGAACTATGGCATAAGTAAAAGTCCTTTTCTTTAAAAATGTGGTTAGCGCTTCTTGTGTGTCAAAAGCAATGCTTACAAAAAGTACGTCTTTCCGATTTTTATATTGATTTACCATCTCGTTGAGAGCAGGCATTTCTTTAACACAATAGGTACATCCGATATACCAGCATTTTAATACCAGTATTTTCCCTTTGGATGTTTCATTGCTGTAAACTCGGCCTGCCAGGTCAACAAAATTAAACACCGGAAACTTTGTCCCTTCCAGTTTATAAAGTGCAAATGCCTGGCTGCCCCAGCTTTTTAATGTCGTGCGGATATCTGCATTATCCGAAGCGCTCAATTTGTACAGTTGATAGTAACTTGAAGAGTCTTTAGAATCCAGTCGTAAAGGGAGATATTCTCCCGATGAGAGAAGTTGTAAAAAAGTTTCTTTACTTATAATTTCAGAAGCCGGATCAAGTGCCGTGAAATCTTCGGATAGCATTACATTTTTTTCTCGGTAAGATAAAAATGCCATCATGTTTTTCATAATTGTATCAGGCGATACAAGCGGATTACCATAGTTATGTTTCGGAGTGCAGGAAGAAGAAGTTAAGATCCATAAAAGAAGGAAATAGCCGAAATGCTTTTTCATATTAAAACTTGATGCTATTTAAAATCAACACCTTACATCCATCTTTTTCTCTTGAACAAGAAGATAAATCCCCCGGAAATCAACAGCATGCTTATCATAAGTGCCCAAAACGTATACTCGTGATTCATAAACGGCAGTTTTACATTCATCCCGTAAAGGCTCGCGATAAATGTAAGAGGGAGTAAAATTGAGGATATAAGTGTAAGGGCTTTCATGATCTCGTTGCTGCGGTTGGTCTGCATGGAGTCGAATGTTTTCGAGAGACCTTCGATCAGTTCTTCGTAATCCTCGATCATATCCCACATTTTCTGGTAATAGTCGAGGATATTTCCCCAGTATTCTTCCATGTTTTCGGCGTACCCTTCAATCTGGCCGGATTCGAATTTCTGGAAAAGCCTGAGCTGTGGTTTGAAGATGGTATTTAACAAGATCATATTCCGCCGGGTAAGAGAAATACGCTCGATAGTCTTTTCTGCTTTTTTGCCAAAAAGCTCCCGGTTTATCAATTCGAGTTCAATTCCTAATTTGCTGATCAGCGACAGCGTTTCCTGCATCAGTTTTTCCAGGATTTTATACAGCAAAGCATCGGAAGTACCAGCCTGGAGAATTTCATAAGGGTCGTTCATTTCCTTTGCGCTGTTGAACAGGCTGCTGACTACCCAATGCGGTTTTCCAATAGTTATAACATACCCTTCGCCCCAGAAGATTTTTACTTCTTTGGTTTTCAGGAAACGGTTCCAGCGGTCGTAATGAGGGAAATGCAGGATAAGAAAATAATAATCATCGTAAACGTCGATCTTAGGTCGCTGATTCACACTCCGGCAGTCTTCAATATCGAGTGGGTGGAAGTGAAAGTTGTCTTTCAGGAATCCCAGATCCTCATCGGACGGATCTTCAATATAATGCCACTTAATCGTGCCTATTTTTATAGTCTGAATCATAGGTTGCCCTTATTTATGATCGTAAGTAAAGATGAATTTTACATTCCTGCGTTTGTTTTGAAATGAGGTGCAAAGGTAAACCAATTTCTTTGGCAAAAGAATTTTTTACCTGTCGGAATGCCAAAACTTGTTAAAGAAAAAGCCCCCGGAGAAATTAATCAGCAGAGGGCTTTATGATGGATTTATCTGAACAGAATGTTTCAAAAAACAATTAAAAACAGTAAACACAAAACATTAAATGTAAAAGTATGTAAGGGATTCAACTTCGTGATTTTTCATTACATGTTATATGTTTTTCATTGTTTATCGATTCATAATATCCAATTTTGATTTAACAAAGAATAAGTTACGATTATCCAATCATTTTCGATGGATCGACCCATTCCGTAAACTGTTCATCGGTCACCAAACCCAACGCCATGGCTGCCTCGCGGAGAGTAGTTCCTTCGTGATGTGCTTTCTTGGCGATTTTAGCCGCATTTTCGTACCCGATATGCGTATTCAAAGCCGTTACGAGCATCAGCGAGTTTTCAAGGTTTTTGCCGATAAAGGCAAGGTTTGCTTCGATGCCAACAGCGCAATTTTCGTTGAACGAAACACAAGCGTCGCCGATCAGTCGCGCTGCCATCAGGAAGTTATAAATGATTACCGGTTTGAAGACATTCAGCTGAAAGTGACCATGTGTGTTAGCAACCGTGATAGCAGCATCACATCCGATTGCCTGCACACAAACCATGGTGAGAGATTCGTTTTGAGTCGGATTTACTTTTCCAGGCATAATGGATGATCCTGGTTCGTTCTCTGGGAGATGCAATTCACCTATGCCGCAGCGCGGTCCCGAAGCCAGCAAACGAATATTGCTTGAAATATGCATCAGGCTGGTGGCTATGGTTTTGAGAGCACCCGAAGCTTCAACAATATTGTCGTGGCTCGAAAGGGCTTCAAATTTATTTTCGGCAGTCACAAACGGCAAACCGGTAAGAGATGCAATATGTTCTGCTACTTTCACATCATAGCCTTTTGGAGTGTTGATCCCTGTTCCTACAGCAGTACCGCCTAATGCAAGTTCAGCAAGGTGAGGAAGCGTATTTTTTATAGCTCTCATCCCATGATCCAATTGCGAGACATATCCTGAAAACTCCTGTCCAAGAGTAAGTGGAGTTGCATCCATTAAATGGGTGCGGCCGATCTTTACAATTTTACTAAACTCTTCAGATTTAGCGGCTAAAGTATCGCGGAGCTTCTGAACGCCGGGAAGCGTTACCTCAATCAGCATTTTATAAGCGGCTATCGACATGGCAGTCGGAAAAGTGTCGTTACTGCTCTGTGATTTATTTACATCATCGTTAGGATGAAGCGGACTTTTGCCTTCGCCCAGCACTCCGCCGGCAAGTATATGTGCCCGGTTGCTTACAACTTCGTTCACATTCATATTGCTCTGCGTACCTGAACCGGTTTGCCAAACTACAAGTGGAAACTGATCATCGAGTTTGCCTGCTGAAATCTCGTCACAGACTTTTCCGATCAGGTCACATTTCTCAGCTGCAAGAACACCCAGGTCGCGGTTGGTAAGTGCAGCTGCTTTTTTCAGTATGGCAAATGCCCTGATGATTTCGAGTGGCATATGCCCGTCGCCGATACGGAAGTTATCTTTCGAACGCTGGGTTTGAGCGCCCCAGTATTTATCGGCAGGAACCTCAACGGGTCCCATGGTGTCTTTTTCGATGCGGTATTTCATTGTTGGAGGTATTTGAGATGATTGGGTTATTAAGATGATTTAGTTGTCATTCAGTTGTTGTTGGACGGGAGTTTTGAGATGATTAGGTTATTTTAGTTGTCATTCGATGGTCATTCAGTTGCTGTTGGACGGGAGTTTTGAGATGCTTAGGTTATTTTAGTTGTCATTCGATGGTTATTCAGTTGTTGTTGGACGGGAGTTTTGAGATGCTTGAGTTATTTGGGTTGTCATTCAGTGGTCATTCAATTGTTGTTGGACGGGAGTTTTGAGAAGATTAGGTTATTTTAGTTGTCATTCGATGGTCATTCAGTTGTTGTTGGACGGGAGTTTTGAGATGCTTGAGTTATTTGGGTTGTCATTCAGTGGTCATTCAATTGTTGTTGGACGGGAGTTTTGAGATGCTTGAGTTATTTGGGTTGTCATTCAGTGGTTATTCAATTGTTGTTGGACGGGAGTTTTGAGATGCTTGAGTTATTTGGGTTGTCATTCAGTGGTTATTCAGTTGTTGTTGGACGGGAGTTTTGAGATGCTTGAGTTATTTGGGTTGTCATTCAGTGGTTATTCAATTGTTGTTGAGCAGAGGGTCAAGAAGAGTACGCAAAAATACATATCATTCGGTTGTCATTCAGTAGTCATTGGTGGTTACCGGGGGTTTTGCCGATAGTGTTGATATAATTATTTAGTTTTATGCCCAAGTCGTGAATTTCTGCCAATAATTCTTTGTATTCTTCTTCTGTGATTAATTTTCTGTTATGTGCTTTTGTAGTCCAGGTTCTGGTTTCGTAAAGTGAACCACGCGAGTAGTAGAGGAAGTTTTTAGAATCTTTGAAATGAAATCTCCCGAATCCTTCACTTATATTTGAGCCAATTGAATCAGCAGCTTCGGTGTATTGTTTGCCAATAGAATATTTTGCGAACGAGTCCCATTTTATAACAATCTCCCAGACTTTTTCAGCCAGGTGCATTGCCAGTTGATAAACACGTAAATCCTCAATATCCATACTGTCCAAATTGTTTTTTATTTCAATTTATTTTATTCCAGCCATTAAACGAATCTAATTCCCTATTCCTCACAGCAACTGAATAACTACCAAATGACCACCGAATGACAACTGTGAAAACTCATATTCTCAAAATCCTCGTTCCTCAACAACTGAATGACCATTGTATGACAACTACTAAAACTCCACTACTTAAAAAACTCAATCCTCAACAATTGAATGACTACTGCATGACTACTGAATGGCTTCATTCTCCCAAACCCTAATCCCTACCCCAAACAACTATTGAATGGCTATCGAATGCCTTTTTATTACTCATCCAGCATTAATTTATTTGGATTTTTTTTTCAGTCTTTTCAACTGTTCCTGTTCAGCATAACTGATACTTTTATTTGGAACTGGCAAATCTTCCGGCATGGTACCTCCAACCCGCTTTATAGTTCCACGTACCTCGCGTCCAACTATAAAATGTATTTCGTTGGCAGCATCTGAGGTTGATGCGTTATCTTTTTTTAGTTTTTCTTCCGTCTGAGATATTCTGAACAAATTTGCGATTAATTTGGTACTACTCATAAAGTCAAGTATCTTTTCATTTTTCCTGAGACTTTTCTTCTTATGAATATCCTCCACCTTCATACCGCCATATAGACCCATATATCCGGCATTCTGGAAAGCTGCAGACTCTTCATTACTGATGACGCCTGCATTATGTGCAGCTTCTGCAAGCATTTGATTCCATTGTTTGATATCACCCCGGATTACAAGGCGTTTATTGTCTTCGTCCAGTTGGTTGAAATAGTCAGCTACTTCCTGCCGGCGGGTTTGAATGGCAAAATACGTTTGCCCCAAAGCAATTACTTCTTTACGTGTATCGCCATTCTGAACAATTAAGTAACAAGCATAGCGGGTGAGTTTAAAATCAATAATTGATTTTGATGTAGCACCAGCTTCTACGATTTTGCTGACCTCAGCAAAATGATCAACTATCTCATAACCAATGTTTTTACAGGCTAGTTCAGCGCGGTCTAATACTTTTGCGAAATTTCGCCATTGCACATATTCAAGCACTGAGGCAAGTTCACGGGCATGCCAAAACTCTGTGCCATCATCCGCAAGATGCTTTATTGCCTCAAAGGATTTGTATTCTATGGCTTTTAAATTGCTCATTTGTTTGAACTATGATTTAGTGTATTTTTATTTCTACCCCAATCCTCACAGTAACCTGTCAATCTCCTCCACCGGCTGCCCCAGCACTGCTTTATGGTTTTTTGCCACTATTGGCCGTTGGATCAATTTGGGGTTTTCGAGCAGGATTGTAATCCATTCTTCGTCGGTAAAATGCTTGCCTTTTAATTTTCCTTTATACTCATCTTCCTGTGTACGAACAATTTGTTCAGGCTTCATATTGAGTTTCATCAGTAATTCATTAAACTGTTCACGGGTAAATGGATTTCTGATGTATTCTACAACAGTGTATTCCAGGCCTTTATCCTGAAGGTACTGAAGTCCTTCCCGCGATTTGCGGCATTTGGGGTTGTGGTAAATAGTTATCATAGGAATATTTTCAAGAAAGGGTTGATTACCATTCAAAGATAGAAAAAATCAGATGCATAAATGAATATGTCAGGAATAGTATTTTTGAACTTTTTTCACAATGAGGGCACGCTATAAACAGAAACAGGAATTCTTTGAACTTTTTCAATGATTCAAAGTATTCCTGTGTTTTATTCCAGAATAGTCGTTGTTTTATTTACGAATCATCCCTGCCAAATTCCATCAGGTAGGCTTTGATGAAATCATTCAGGTCGCCATCAAGCACTTCGTAAGCATTTGAAGTTTCGTGGCCGGTACGTATGTCCTTTACCATTTTGTAAGGATGAAGTACATAGTTGCGGATTTGCGATCCCCATTCTATCTTTTTCTTGTTGCCTTCAATTTCAGCCTGTGCTTCTTTTTTCTTCCTCAGTTCGATTTCGTATAACTGCGACTTAAGCATCTGTATGGCTTTATCCCGGTTTTGCTGTTGCGAACGGGTTACCTGGCATTCTACCACAATTCCCGAAGGCGCATGGTAAAGACGTACTGCTGTTTCTACTTTGTTCACATTTTGTCCGCCGGGACCGCTGCTGCGGAAGGTATCCCAGCTGATATCAGCAGCGCTGATCTGAATATCAATATTGTCATCCACAACCGGATAAACATACACGGATGCAAAAGAAGTATGGCGGCGGTTGGCCGAGTCGAAAGGGGAGAGGCGAACCAAACGGTGAACGCCGTTTTCGCCTTTCAGGTAACCGAAAGCATGATCACCTTCAATTTCGATGGAAACTGATTTGATCCCGGCACCATCTCCTTCGTTTAAATCCAGTTCGCGGACTTTAAAATTATTACGCTCGGCATAGCGGATATACATGCGCATCAGCATCTGTGCCCAATCCTGGCTTTCGGTTCCGCCGGCGCCTGAATTGATCTGAAGGATAGCGCTGAGGCCATCTTCCTCATTGCTGAGCATGTTGCGGAATTCAAGGTCGTCGAATAACTTTTCAGTGTTGGTAACACTTTCTTCTACTTCCAATTCAGTAGCTTCGCCCGCCTGGAAAAACTCCTGTAAAACCTGTAAATCAGCTAACGATACCTCCGCATTGGTAAATGCGTTGGTCCAGCTTTTCTTTTCCTGAATGGCTTTGAGGACAAGCTCAGCTTTTTTCGGGTCGTTCCAAAAACCGGGAGCTTCAGTTAATTTTTCTTCTTCGGCGATGAGTTCAAGCTTGGTATCCACGTCAAAGGAACCTCCTCAGCGCTTCGAGCCGCTTTGATAGTTCTTTTAGTGATTCGTTGGTAATCATAGGATTGGGTGAATTTAGTGTCGTTAATATGGTGTTAAATAAACTTTTTTATGCCTAGTGCACAGTGCTTTGTGCTTAGCAAAATATGCGTTGTGTTTTGGCTGAATATTAAAGTAGTTCAGATCAGATATACTTAGCACAATGCACAGCGCAGAATGCACAATTAATTTTCTGAGATCTCCTTAAATAAAACCAATTTCTTATTCAAATATGTCAATGCCATGTAATTGTGCGGTAATAAGTCCTTGTTCAAAACCTCGCGATGCTGCGAAAAAAGCTGCCTTTTGTCGGTTCTGATGTGTATCTCCACCCAGTTGCCGGAGCTTTTTTTGAAGTAATGTATTTAGAAATGAAGTATACTCGTCAATTTGAATAGAGGAGAGCGCCTGTTGAATCAACGGAGCCGGAATATTTCTGGCCCTGAGGCTGGCGGCTATTTTTAACCTGCCCCACCCGTTTATCCTGAATTTGCCACCGGCATAATTTAAAGCAAACCTCTTTTCATCTATGAAACCTTCTTCAATCAGCTTGCTGATAATTTTGGGTGTAAAACTCCTGTCAATTCCCCAACTGATAAATTTCAGTTGCATTTCGCCGATGCAACGATCCTGGATCACACAATAATCAGCTGCTTTTCTGTATGCCTGGCCGAAATCAAGTTCTTTGCCGCTACTGTGACCGGACATAGTTTTAATAAAATTCGACCAGTTCTACATTAAATATTAAAACCGAGTTGGCTGGGATTGTTGCGTAATTTGATATAATTTCGTTGGAACCATATCCTAAAGATGACGGAACAAAAAGTTTTATTTTGCCGCCAACTCCTATTAACGGCAAGCCTTCCTGCCATCCCAGCACTAAACTGCTGAGAGCATTTGTATAGGGCTGTCCTTGAACATAATATGAGTCAAACATTGCTCCAGTTATGAGAAACCCCTGGTAATTGACGGAAACTTTTGAATTTATATTCGGGTGATTGACACCTCCCGGATTTTCGATTATATAATATAGTCCGGAAGCAGTAGATTGCGCAGTAAGGCTATGATCGGTCAAATAAGTTTCGATTATTTTTTTGTCAATAGGACCATAATCAACGACATCCTCTTGCGTACAGGAGATGGAAATAACTAACAGAAGGGAAAATGCAATAAATTTACGGATCATGTTTTAAGGTATCTTTTCGCTACAAAGTTACAGCTTTGAAGCATACAGATTTTTAACATTAGAAATTTTGATAAATTTTAACATTAGAAAAATATTCAACTATTTCAGCTCCATTTATTTGATAAAACGATCCTGCGGGAATCAATATCCTGTAGCATTTTTGCCGGGCTGGCAAAACCAGGAATTAATTGTTTCCGTTATCGGATATAGTCTCATTCAAAACTGACCAGTTCAATGTCAAATATTAATACCGAATGGGCGGGAATTGAACCAACAGAGCTTGCTCCATATCCCAAATTGGAGGGACAAAAAAGAGTGATTTTGCCTCCGGCTCCTATTAACTTCAACCCTTCCTGCCAACCGGCAATCAAATAGCTAAGATTACTCGTATAAGGTGTACCGGGAGTAGAAGCACCAAAATGAGTATTGTCGGTCAGGTATCCATCATAATTAACGGATACAATAGATCTTGTAGAAGGATGAATACTTCCGCCCGGGTTTTGAATAATATAATACAAACCTGAAGCAGTTGATTGCGCGGTTGTATCATCATGGGCCTTTAAATAATCTTCAATTATTATTTTATCGATTGGGCCATAATCTACAAAAACCGGTGTTTCTGTTTTTGTACAGGAAAATGCAATCACCATCAGGAGGGAAAATGCAATACTATTTCGTAACATATTTTGTATATTTTTTCGTAGCAAAGTTACAACTTTAAGGCAAACAGGCATTTGTTCTGATTTTTTTTGATAATTTTTAACACTTATACGTATATATCTGAAAACCACATAAACCAGGAACAGCTATAGTAGTCAAAGAAATTTTCTACAGATCCGGCATTCATCTGTTAAATATTGGAAACAGCTGATACCTGCTTCAGCTTGCCAAGCAGAAATAAGTGGATGAAGAACAAGAAGATAGGCGTTATGAAAATTTATTATTTTCATATCAAAAAATTAAATATCACTGTTTTTAAAACCTTTTTAAGAAATTCTTGTTATGTGAGAACTAAAAACAGATTCAACGTATAAAATCATAAAAAGCTTAAAACATATAAAATGCAGGTAGAAGCAACGTCAATCGAAAACAAAGATAAGGTTAAAAATAGCGCATGTGGCTGCGGATCAGGAGGATGCGGCAGTCATTCCAACAGCCAGGAAAGTTCAGAAATAAATGCTGATCTTCCTTCACGTTTCCAGCTTTTACAGGCAGGCGACCGTGTGGTTGAATTCGGCTCAGGATTGGGCAACGACTGTATTTCGGCAGCAAGTATTGTTGGCCCTACAGGGAAAGTTATTGGCATCGACATTTCGGAGCAAAATATTAATACGGCCCGCGGAATTGTAGATTCGATGAAAGTTAGTAATATCGAGTTCAGGCAGGGCAATGTTGAAGCCGTTCCTTTACCATCCGAATTTGCCAACGTGATTTACTCAAGTTGTGTATTCAATCTGCAATCCGATAAGCAAAAGGTTGCGGATGAAATGTACAGGGTTTGTGATCATAACGGCTATGTATGCGTTTCGGATTTCGTTATAATTAATGATATTCCGGACGATTTGCGCAAAGAAGCATCATCCTTTGCAGGCTGTATTGCCGGTGCCGAAAAAGCAGATGTATTTATGAGCTATTTCCAAAAAACCGGTTTTACACAGGGTGGTATAGTTGAAGTGAATAAGGTTGAACTTCCTTTGGAGATACTGGAGAAATACCTGGATGCTGATATGATTAAAAAATACAATGATATCAATTCCGACGAAGGCATTTTCAGTGTTGTTCTGGTTGTTGAAAAGCCCGAAACCTGCCAGGCCGAAACCTGTTGCCATAATGCGGATAAACATAAAAACTAAATAACGGGTCCGAAATACATACCCTGTTAATCATTTTATAAGCGTAAAAGATAAGTGAGATAAAACTCATTGATTTTTTACGCTTTTTGTTTTGTGCTCAAAATTTTCCGATTCCCCAATCATGCAGATTAATCTATAACTTTGTAGTCACACTAAAATCCGGTTCAGCAAACATGAAATCATTTCATACTTCTGTTAATAATCGTGTAGGAGGCTGGATTTTTTTATTTTTCCTTTTTGCCGGATCAGATTTGAGCGCTGCCAAAGAAATTTTTCTTAATTCCTCTGGTACAACCAGCCTTAAAGTTATCGAAAGTTCCTACTCGCGGTTAATAGTATCCAACAACATAAGCAGTTTTAACCCACTTATAGTAAAAACCGATAAAGGCGAATTTATTGAATTCCTTCTCAATTCGTATTCGAAAACCAATACAATCGGTTCACCTCAATTACCGGTACTCAGCAAATTAATCGAAATCCCCGAAGGCTCAATTCCTGAAGTCAAAGTTGTCAGTTATGATCTTAAGGAATATAACCTGGCGGATTTTGGAATCACGCAGAAGCTTTTTCCCGCACAGGCTCCACAGCCCAAAAACAGCAGTCAGAATACGCTTATTGTAATTAACAAGCAGATTTACGAAACAAATAGTTTTTACGGTGAAACACTGGCAAGGGTTGAAGTTACCGGCAGTCTTCGTGGGGTAAGACTTGCCAACCTGATCTTGTCGCCGATTGAATATAATCCGGTAACGAATACTATTAGGATATTTGATAATCTGGTAGTTGAAATTGATTTCTCTGGGGCCAGTCAATTGAAAAGTATTGCAAATAAAGCCAATACAGCTTCGCCTTATTACAAAACTGTTTTCAGCAATGTCCTCAATTATCAAACAGCTGATGAAAAATCAGAAGGTATAAATAATGTCCCTGTAAAGTATGTCATTGTTTCTGACCCCATGTTTAAAGACGCGTTGCAACCGTTTGTGATGTGGAAAACCAAACGCGGATTCAATGTTATCGAAGCTTACACCGATAATCCGGCAGTCGGCACATCTTTAACATCAATTAAAGTATTTCTTCAGAATTTGTACACCTCAGCAACTTCTGCAGATCCTGCTCCAACTTTTGTATTGTTTGTAGGAGATGTTGCCCAGGTTCCGGCTTTCAACTGCGGCGAATATGTAAGCGATTTGTATTATTGCGAATACACCGGCGATTACCTGCCCGAAGTGTTTTATGGAAGGTTTTCGGCAAATACAGTTGAGGAATTACTTCCACAGATCATCAAAACCCTGCAATATGAACAGTATCTGATTCCGGATCCGTCCTATCTGAATGAAGTTTTACTGGTGGCAGGCGCAGACGCAACACACCAATTGAAATGGGGTAACGGGCAGGTTAATTATGGAACCAAATATTACTTCAATGAAGCTCACAATCTTGTTGCTAACACTTATTTGCAACCGGAACCGACCGGAAGCAATTACTCAGAAAGCATACAGTCCCATATTAGCCAGGGCGTTTCATTTGCAAGTTATTCAGCTCATGCAGGCATTGAAGGATGGGCAGATCCGACTTTTACCATTTCAAACGTTGCAATGCTTCAGAACGCGGGTAAATATGGTTTGATGGTCGGAAACGGTTGCCAGACCAGCGCTTATGATCAGAATTCATTTGGCGAAGCACTTCTAAGGGCTGAAAATAAAGGTTCGATAGGATACATTGGGGCTTCCGGATTGACATACTGGGACGAAGATTACTGGTGGAGCGTCGGGAATGGATACATTGTTTCAGATCCTACTTTCGAAAACACTGGTCCGGGCGCTTATGACCGTATTTTTCATGATCATAGCGAACCTCAATCCGAATGGTGCAGCACCATGGGGCAGATGGTTTTTGCGGGAAATCTTGCTGTTCAGGAATCAAATTCGGAAATGAAAAAACAGTATTGGGAATCGTATTGCCTGATGGGTGATCCATCTACCATGATTTATTTCGGCGTTCCGTCTGCTTTGAGTGTTGAATACACGCATCTGCTTCCTCTGCAGGCATCCACTTTTCAAGTCCGGACAGAACCTTTCGCCTCAGTTGCTATCAGTAAAAATAACGTTTTACAAGGTGTTGCCGAAGCAGATGAAAAAGGGTTGGCAATTGTAACATTGCAGCCTTTTACTGAGCCGGGATATGCTGATATTGTAGTTACTATGCAAAGCCACCAACCCTATATCGACAGTGTTAGGGTTGAAACTCCTGAAGAACCATACCTTGCGATAAAAAATGTTGTGATAAAAGATCATGATGGCAATAATAATAATGTGCCCGAATCTGGCGAGCCGCTTACCATTGATATCTCGGTTGAAAACCTGGGTAATTCAAATGCAGCACAGGTTATTTCGGTTCTCAGTACCACTGACAAGCATTTAACTATTACTGAAGATACATATTCCTGGCCATCCATTGCAGGAAATGGATCAGTTTCGGCTGAAAATGCTTTTAAGCTGCTGCTAAGCGATGATATACCTGATATGCACAATGTAACTTTTACGATTACAACTCAAACCGGCTCAGGAATATTCCGGTCAGATTTCAGTTTTCCTGTTTCTTCTCCAAAGCTTACCAACGGCACAATTCATTTTGATGATACCAAAACAGGCAATGGCAACGGGCAGATCGATCCGGGGGAAACGATAATGGTCACTGTACCAACTACAAATTCAGGTCATTCCTTTTCAGGTGAAGTTACAACTCAACTGTTTTTGTTTGGCGATTTTGTAACAGCAAATACTTCGGTATTAAATCTTGGAAAACTCGCGCCAGGCGAAGCAGGCACTTCAACTTTTGCTTTTATGGTTAGTCTGGATGCCATTGTGGGAAATCAAATTTCATTATATACTACTGCAACGGCTGGTTCCTATAATTCAGTTACAGGTTTAAATTTAAGTATTGGTCAGCAGGCTGAAGATTTTGAATCCAATGATTTCCTGAAATACAATTGGAAGTTCACGGGTGATAAACCCTGGGAAATCAGTTCTTCTTCTAAATCCGAAGGTTTATATGGAGCTCAATCAGGTGCAGTTTATAATTCAGAGCGAAGCGAGATGTGCCTGGACGGGCAGTTTCTCTTTAACGATTCAATTTCGTTTTATCGAAAAGTATCTTCTGAAAACGGGTATGATTTCCTCAGGTTTTACATTGATGGCAATGAAACAGACAGTTGGAGCGGCAATAAAGATTGGGCAAAAGTCAGTTATCCTGTCGTTGCCGGCAAACATCGTTTTTGCTGGATTTATGAAAAAGATGAGGCTACTTCATTGGGGCTTGATGCAGCATGGGTCGATTATATTCAATTGCCTGCTTTTAGCCAGGTAATTGATGGACCGTTAATCATTGCAACGCTGGCTGTGCCCGACACGATCTGTGCCGGAGAGCAATCGCAGCTTTATGTTTTTGCTTCGGGCGGAACTGGTGATAACAGTTACATCTGGACTCCAGTCGCTAAACTCCCAAATTCAGAAAGCTTTAATCCTTTGGTTTTACCAATGGAAACTGTAGAATATGGTGTTTCTGTAACCAGCGGTTTATTATCTGCATCCGGAACTTTAACTGTAGCCGTTGAGCTACTGCCAGCCACACCGTTAGTAACACTTTCGGAGGAACATCTTATTTCTTCGGCCACAGATGGAAATCAATGGTACAACAGCCTGGGCTTGATACCCGGTGCTACAGATCAGGACTTTTCCCCACCAACAACTGACACGTATTACGTCATTGCACATAATATCAAAGGTTGCCAGTCAATGGCTTCAAATAAAATTGACTATGGATTTTCAGGTATCAATCATACGGATGGCAAGGATTTTTGGGTATACCCGAATCCTTTTACCGGCAAGCTTTATATCGATTACACCACAAAAATTGCCGGAGATGTAAAAATAGCCATGTACAATTCAGTTGGCATTGAAATCCGCAATATGGAAGAAAGTATTATAACTGCCGGCAGACATACGGCTTCAATTGATGGAAGCCATTGGGCCGCAGGAATATATTTATGCAAAATTTCCAGCAGCGATGGTGTGCAGTTTTCGAAAGTGATAATAAAAGAATAATTACCTGGGTTAAACCCAATCTGGTTTCATTTCGATCCAAACTTTATTTAGTATTTAATGTTTGGTTGTGATCAATGATCATAAATAAGGATTTACTTTTGCTGACAAGCTAAGTAGTTTAGCGAGCTATATTTCTGTCTAATTAAAATTTACAATGAAAAAAATACTTTTTCTTACCCTGGTCTTGTTTTTCGGAATAAACTTTCTATATGCACAAAACAAACTGTTAACAGTTGCTGAAAAATCCGGATTCGAAACAACTTCCAACTATGCTGATGTACAATATTTTATATCTGAACTGACTAAAATTTCAAATACTATAAAAGTAGAATCCATTGCAAAAACAACCGAAGGCCGCGATGTTCCGTTGATGATCATTGCTGATCCAATGCCTCAATCACCGGCTGATCTGATCAAGGATAAACGTATCGTGGTTTATATCCAGGCCAATATTCATGCCGGGGAAGTGGAAGGAAAAGAAGCAAGCCTGATGCTGGCCCGTGACCTTGTTAATGGTTTAAACAATGAAATCCTGAAAAAAGCTGTTGTGCTTATCTGCCCCAATTTTAATGCTGATGGTAACGAAGCCATCAGTACTAAAAACCGCACACACCAGAACGGACCGAAAAACGGTGTAGGCTTACGATACAACGGGCAAATGCTTGATCTCAACCGGGATGCTATAAAGCTCGAAAGCCCGGAAATGACAGGATTGATCCGCAATGTGATCCGTAGATGGGATCCTTCAGTTCTGGTGGATTGCCACACAACAAATGGTTCGTACCACGAAGAACCTGTGACTTTTACATGGATGATGAACCCGGCAGGTGACCGAGATTTGATCAACTATATGCGTGATAAAATGATGCCTGATGTATCAATAGCATTAACTGAAAAATACAATGTCTTAAACTGTTTCTATGGTGAATTCACCGACCTGAAGAATCCTGAGGAAGGATGGATTTCATATGCTTCAGAGCCCCGCTATCTGACAAATTATATGGGCGTTCGGAACCGGTTGGCTATACTGAACGAAAATTATGTTTATGCCGATTACAAAACACGGGTTTTGGGCAGTTACAGTCTTTTACATTCAATCCTTGATTATTCAGCTTCACATTCTGATGAAATAAAAACCATGCTGAAAAAGGTGGATATGCAAACCATTGGCAGGGGAACTAATCCTGCGGTTGCTGACACTTTTCCGGTTGAATATAAAGTTATGCCAACACCGGATAAGATAAATATCAGGGCTTACGAAGTTGATGTTACTGTATATGCCGTTGGTAAGGAACAGCTTCATAAAAGTGAGCGCAAAAGACTCGTTAGCGCGCCATACCTTGCCGATTATTATCCTACCAGGAGTGTGTCCATTCCCTACGCCTACCTGATTAAACTTCACGATCCCACGGTTGCCAACCTATTGATAAAACATGGAATAAAAGTTGAAAAATTGATTCAGACTGCCAACCTTGAAGTCGAAAAGTTTAAAATTACAGACCTCAAACCTGCGGAACGTTTGAACCAGGGCCATTATACCAACACTGTAAAAGGAACAATGGAAAAGGATACTGTTGAGTTTCAAGCCGGAAACTATGTGGTACGAATGGCCCAGCCTTTGTCCAACCTGGCAGCTTATTTGCTTGAACCCGAGTCCAACGACGCATTGCTCTTATGGAATTATTTCGACCGCTACCTTGTTCCGCAATGGGGAAAAGGATTTTATAATTATCCTGTGTATCGGCTATTGAAAAAGACTGAACTCCAGACACAACCTTATTCGGAAGATTAGTGCCCTGAATTTTTAATTTTCCTGTTATTCCATTTTCCTGACTGCTTTTCAGCTACCAGCAACAACAAGGTATTCTTGCTGGTGATAAATGTCTATTTGAAATCAAACCGCCATTTTATAACTTTTTACATTTTCCGATCAGATTGGTTATCTGATAATGTTGAAACTCTGAATTTACCCTGATATATAGTGTCCGGGGAGTTTTTGTATGAAATCTATGAATTCAGTTCCTCAACAACCGATCACTCAACCTCTGATTTATTGAATGAATTGAACTTCTGATATAGAAATTTGTTATATACAATTAAGTGCATATGTATCTGTTGAAATCATTGAGAATGAGTAGCAGCCAAATCTGTTTAGAGGTTCTATGATGCAGTTAGAATGGTTGCGGTATAACTAAAACCAATTTATACTATGAGAAATTCACCACAATTTATAGCACTATGTTTGCTGATACTTCCCTTTAATATCTCTTTTGCACAAAACTTATCCCTGGTAAAAGATATTAATACAACTGCAATAAATAATTCATTCCCGCATAATTTAACTGTCTTCAACAGTAAACTCTATTTTGTAGCTAATAATGGAGTCGCCCATAAATTGTATGTTTCGGATGGCACAACAGCAGGAACTGGGTTAGTTGGTCCAACAACTGGCAATGGCATCGTTTACTACCTGACTTCGTACAACAGTAAATTGTATTTCACTTACGATGACGGAGTAAACGGGCTGGAACTTTGGGTCAGTGATGGAACTACAGCCGGTACAACAATGCTCAGGGATATCTGGACCGGAGCTTTGAGTGCCCTGCCCCGCTATTTTACACTTTGCAATGGAAAGTTATTCTTCCAGGCTTCCACGCCAACACGCAGCGAAGGACTTTGGGTAACCGATGGCACCGCAACCGGAACCCAGATGCTATCAAGCGTTTATGCGGCACCTTTTAATTCTACCGGGCAGTTTCTGGTGTTTAACAATAAAATATATTTCCAGGGAAATGCGGGTTCCGGTTATGGAATGTGGGAAAGTGATGGAACCACCGCAGGAACACAACTTGTTAAAACTGGCTTTTTCGGTGCAAGTTCAGGGAATTACTCGGTATGTAACGGTAAGTTTTATTTTAATAATGGAGATGCTGTAAACGGAAATGAGTTGTGGGTAAGTGATGGCACCGCATCGGGAACTGGCATGTTAAAAGATATTTATTCCGGATTCCAGGGATCAGAGCCTTCCAATTTCATATGCAGCAACAGTAAAATCTATTTCACAGCCAACGATGGCATAAACGGTAATGAATTATGGATTTCGGACGGAACTGCTCCCGGAACACAGTTAATTAAAGATATTGTTGCAGGCAGCAATGGATCAACTCCTCAAAATGTAATCGAATTCAATTCACAGGTATACTTTTTTGCTTCGGATGGAATTGCGCGGCAACTTTATAAAACGGATGGCACAGTCGCGGGAACACAACTGGTGAAAACATTACCAGGCATTACTTCTGTACCCTATATTTATGAATTCGGGAGTAAACTATACTTCTTAGCCAGCACAGGCACTGCGGAATCAGTTTTTGAGAGTGATGGCACAGCAGACGGAACTAAACAAATAATGCCGGTTGTGCAATCTTTTAATTTTGCCGATGTAAACTTCGCTGGTCTTAACGATGTATTATATCTGCCGGCTTTTTATGAAACTCAGGGTCTCGAATTTTGTAAACTAACTTTCTCTACTACCGGAATTTCTGAATTATTTAATCTCACAGGTCCGGTAGTGATTTATCCAAATCCTTCATCGGATATTATAAACATAAAGTTCCAGGACAAGATTTCAAGACTAAATTTCGATTACTTCATTTATAATTCAAATGGACAATTAATGCTGAATGGCACTTTGAATAAGTATGAAAATAAAAAACAGATTCACGTTTCTGAATTAAAACCTGGAAACTACATACTTAAAATCCATAATGCAAAACACCTTCAAACCTTTAAATTTTTAAAAATCCAATAGTCCGGTAAATAATATTGATCTATCAATAAACCGGAAATCAATTCTCGTCAGTCTTCAGATCAAATTCAAATACTGTTAGTTAAACCGATTTTGCACTTTTTTAAAACAGATTGTATGGAACGACGCAATTTTTTAATGACCACAGGCCTGTTTGCAGCATTCAGTGCCCTGTCACCTCTTGCTATCGGATCAAGCCCGGAAACACCAGTTTCGGACCCGTTAAAACCGGTTCTTCTGCCAGGTTTGGCTCCATTGGATCACAAAGGGGGAATGGATATACGCGTCTGGATGCGTACTTCCATGACAAATGGCTTGTTTTCGAGTGTTGAAACCGCCGTTGCGCCAAAAACCATGGGCCCGCCGCCGCATCATCACCTGGAACTGGACGAAATAATGTACGTGGTTGAAGGGACCGCAAGTGTGCTTGTTGGTGAGGAGATTGTGGAAGTTCAGGCTGGCGGCTGGCATTTGCGCCCTCGCCTTATAACACATACTTTCTGGAATGCTTCCGATAAGCCGCTGCATTTTATTGATATGTATTTTAACCAGCCTTTTGAGGAATACCTGGAGCGCATTTTTCACCAGCTAACTCCTGAAAACGGCTATGTTGACGGTTCGGAGAAGAAGAATAAAGAGTTAGCCAGCCTTTCCGAAAAATATGGTCTTGTTTTTTCACCAACGTCGTGGGATGAGCGGATGGCAATTGCGAATAAATATGGATTGAAGTAAGATTCAGGGACAGAATACCGGGAATCTGTTTCTATTCCTGGGGATAATATATCTCAAGAATTTTGGTTTTGACCAGCGGAATAATCTGAATACGTTCCATAATGGCCGGAATTAACAGAACTTCACCAGCTTTTATCATTTCCGTTCCACCTTCGAATTCAATCCTGCATTTGCCTTCGGCACATTGCAGGATTACAAATGAATCCAGGCCGCTGTAATCTTTTATTACAGGTTTATCGAAGTCAATAACACTCGTGTTGAAATAGGTGCTTTCAACAACCGGAACAGTTTTATTAAATGCGGGCTCATATTCGGTTCTGTAGCTTTCGTGTTTGGTAAAGTCGAGAGCGTCAAGGGCCAGTTCGGTATGCAGTTGTCGTGGAATGCCTTTATCATCAACCCTTTCAAAATCATAAATCCTGTATGTAAGATCGCTGGTTTGCTGAATCTCAAAAATCAACAATCCTGGTCCTAATGCATGTACCCTGCCGGAAGGCATAAAATAAACATCGCCATTATGTACCGTCTCATAGTTCATGATATCTAATATCGTTCCGTTATTCAGATGCGAAAGATACTTTTCAGCATCCATATCACGATTAAAACCACTTATTAACTGAGCGCCGGGTTCTGCATCTGCCACATACCACATTTCAGTCTTTCCCAGGTCATTATGGCGGCTTTCGGCCAGTTTATCATCAGGATGAACTTGTATGGAAAGCCAATCGCTTGAATTCAGAATTTTTATAAGCAATGGGAATTTGGTGCCGTATTTCTCAAAAACAGCCTCTCCAACCAGGTCGCCCATATAAATATCAATAAGCTCATCGAGTTGATTATCAGCCAGAAAACCATTGTTGACTACGCTGATTTCTTCGCCGTAACCGGATAATACCCATGCCTCGCCGCAATTAGGCAGTGGAGCAAAGTCCATTCCGAATACTGTTTTTATTTTATCGCCGCCCCAGATTTTCTCTTTGAAAATGGGAGTAAATTTCAATGGATACAGATCATTCATCACAAATCTCCAATTCTTTATTTATCAAAGTGTTGAAACAAAATGTCTTTTCATTTCGAGGATCAAAATTACGATATTATCCACTTCGGGCGACAAACGGGTTTGAATCGGATGGATGAACTCACATGAACCGGGAAAACGAGTACTTTTGCCTCCTGAATTTTTACAACATGTCCGAAACACCTGAAAAACATATACGTAAACCCGACTGGTTGAAAATCAAACTTCCGAAAGGGGATAACTATCTGAAAGTAAAAGGCATACTGGAAGAAAAGGGTTTGCACACCATTTGTTCGAGCGGCAAGTGCCCTAATATGGGTGAATGCTGGAATGCCGGAACCGCTACTTTTATGATCCTTGGTGATATCTGTACACGCAGTTGCAAATTTTGTGCCACCAAAACCGGGAAACCTTTACCTGTAGATGAAAATGAACCTGAAAATATTGCTCAATCCGTTAAACAGCTGAACCTGAAACATGTAGTTTTAACTTCTGTCGATCGGGATGATTTGCCTGATGGCGGCGCAACCATTTGGGCTGAAACTGTTCGGAAAGTGAAAGAATTAAACCCGGGAACAACCATCGAAACCCTTGTTCCTGACTTTGGCGGAAATGCTGATCAGCTGCAAATAGTTATTAATTCCGCCCCTGAAATTATTTCACATAACCTGGAAACAGTGCGGAGGCTTACACCTCAAATCCGTAGCGCAGCTCAATACGATAGAAGCCTTGAAGTTCTGAGGCAAATTGCAGATTCCGGGCTCAAAGCTAAATCCGGCATTATGGTTGGGCTGGGTGAAACGGAATCAGAAGTGCTTGAAACCATGGATGATCTGCGAAAAGTAAACTGTGGAATTTTTACAATAGGCCAGTATCTTCAGCCAACTCCGGCTCATTTGAAAGTGGTTGAATATGTGCACCCTGATCTATTTGAAAAATACCGGGTTGCCGGAATCGAAAAAGGGTTCACCTACGTGGAAAGCAAACCGCTGGTCAGAAGCAGCTATCATGCGGAGAAGCATGTTGATTCCAAGCAATAAAAAATAACCATGGAGACACAGAGGGCACGGAGAAGCACAGAGGGAAAAATGTTTTCTTTTCTATAAAAAGTTGCTGTTGAAATAATCTCTGAGATTCCAGAAATCATAAAATACTCCGTGTACCTCTGTGTCCTCAGTGCCTCCGTGGTAAAAAAAGAAATTAAACCGATGATAACGACATTTCGCGACCTGGGATTAATGCCCTACAAGCAAGCCTGGGACTACCAGGAAAAACTTCTGAATGAAATAATTGCACAGAAACTTGAATTTCAGAAACAGCCGTTAAACGATGAACGATTAACGAATAACTATTTGCTCTTTGTCGAACATCCCCATGTTTTCACGTTAGGCAAAAGCGGTTCCGAAGATAATATGCTGGCCAATTTTATCCAGCTGCAGGCAAAAAATGCCGAGTTTATTCATACCAACAGGGGAGGAGATATTACCTATCACGGTCCGGGACAGATTGTAGGTTACCCGATCCTGAATCTCGATTATTTTGCCAAAGGAATCCGCGATTATATTGAAAAACTGGAAGAGGCAATTATCTTGTGTTTACAACATTATAGACTTGAAGGCCACCGACTTGAAGGCGCAACCGGCGTTTGGCTCGATCCGGATGTTCCGGGGAAAACCCGTAAAATCTGTGCAATCGGTGTTCGCGTAAGCCGCGGTGTAAGTATGCATGGATTCGCTTTTAATGTAAATACAGATTTGTCGTACTTTAGCCTTATAAATCCATGCGGATTTACCGATAAAAAAGTAACTTCGTTGCAGCAAGAGCTTGGTATTGAAATGAATATTAACGAAGTGAAGCTGGTTTTAAAAGATAAGATTGCGGAGGTGTTCGGAATGGATTTGTCGGTCTAAACCCTTCGGGGGCTTTAAAAAGGGCAAGAAACTTTTAATAAATGGTGCAAACTGAATAGCTATTAACGATTAACTGATAACGATTAACCCATAACGATTTCCCCATGCATTCAATCAAATCCATCTGCATTTTCTGCGGTTCCAGTGCCGGAAGCCGGGAAGAGTATTCCATTAAAGCCCGCAACCTGGGACTTCTATTTATTGAAAAAGGAATCACCCTTGTTTATGGCGGCAGCAACGTTGGCCTGATGCGCGTGATCGCTGATACCATGCTGGAAGCCGGAGGCAAGGTGATTGGTGTAATGCCGCATAATTTAATCAATCGGGAGGTTGCTCACAAGGGACTTACCGAATTTCATGTAGTTGAAACAATGGCTGAACGAAAAGAGGTTATGGACAAGCTATCGGATGCTTTTATCTCCATGCCGGGCGGTGTTGGTACTTTGGATGAGCTTTTCGAAGTAATGAGCTGGAACCAGCTTGAATTGATCGCGAAACCAGTTGCTCTTTTCAATGTGCTGGGATACTATGATCAACTGCTTTCATTTCTTGATCATTCAGTCGATCAGCGGTTTGTGAAGCCTGAACACCGCATAAATCTGATCTCTGAAAGTGACGAAATTGTGCTTCTGGAAAAGATTTTCAACTACGAGCCGGTGAAAGTGGATGGGGGGAAGTGGATTAAGGAATTGCACGAAAATAAGTTCTGAAAGCAGGGAACCGGAAGATTCTGATACGCATTTATCTTTTAAGAGTATATTTTTTCTTTTTCATACTCATACAATATTCCCATACTTTTTTAAATGAGATCTTTGTTAAAAGAAACATATAGAACCATGAAAGACATAAAAATATTTGAAAACAAGAAGATTCGCTCTAATTGGGATGCAGAAAAGGAGAAATGGTATTTTGCAGTTGTGGATATTATTGAAACATTAACTGAGAGTAATAATCCGCAGGTATATTGGCGGGTTCTTAAAAAGCGGCTTCTGGCCGAAGGAAATGAAACCGTTACAAATTGTAACGCTTTGAAAATGGAAGCGCCTGATGGGAAAATGCGTTTAACTGATGTTGCTGATACCGAACAATTATTTCGGTTAATTCAATCTATCCCTTCGCCTAAAGCAGAACCTTTTAAACAGTGGTTGGCAAAAGTTGGCTACGAAAGAATAGAAGAGAGTCAGGATCCTGAAAAGTCGATTGACAGAGCCATGGAGAGTTATTTGAAATTGGGATATAGCTCAGCCTGGATAAACCAGAGATTAAAAAGCATCGAGGTCAGGAAGGAACTAACCGATGAGTGGGAAAACAGAGGAGTTGTAAAGGGTCAGGAATTTGCTACACTTACGGACATTATTACTCAAGCCTGGAGTGGCAAAACAGTGGGACAGTATAAAAACTTCAAAGGTTTGAAGAAAGAAAACCTGCGGGATAATATGACTAATCTGGAGCTGGTGCTCAATATGCTGGCAGAAGCAACAACTACCGAAATAAGCAAAGAAAATAATCCTAAAACATTCGAAGATAATAAAAGGATTGCGAAAAAGGCGGAGAGATTGCCGGAGATACCCGGAAACAGATTGAAAAACAAACTGGCAAAAAGATTGTAAGCTCACAAAACGCGAAGATTTTAAAAGAAGCCATTAGTAACAAGAAATTGAAATAGCTAAAAATTTAACGATATTATCATGCTGATCATAGGAATTACCGGGACATTAGGCGCAGGAAAGGGAACCATTGTAGATTATTTGGTTCAGGAAAAAGGATTTGTGCATTTCTCGGTACGAGGTTTTATTACTGAAGAAATTAACCGCCAGGGATTGCCCGTAAACCGCGACAGCATGGTAACGGTAGCCAACAAACTTCGGGCTGATCATTCGCCATCTTACATTATCGATCAGCTTTATGAGCAAGCTTTACTGACAGGTAAGAATTGCATTATCGAAAGCATTCGCACGCCAGGCGAAGTAGATTCGCTGCGCGAAAAAGGAAACTTTTTACTTTTTGCTGTGGATGCTGATCCTTTGCTACGATATGATCGCATAGTTATGCGCAACTCCGAAACCGACAGAATTTCCTACAAAATGTTCATTTCCAACGAAGAACGCGAAATGCAGTCGAATGATCCGGCCAAACAAAATATCGGGAAATGTATTGAGCAGGCGGATTTTATTTTTTACAACAATTCGTCTGTTGACGATCTTTATAAATTGCTGGAATTGGAATTGGTCAAATTAGATATTTAATCAGATGTGTTTAACTCCCGTAAGATTAGTGGATTATGAAGTAATATTATGATTAAGAGTGATTGATTTATTTGGAAATTCTTCTTTTCAAATCTCTGGCTCCATGATGGACCATTAAAATATGTAATTCATTTTTACTGATAATTCTGTAGATGATCCGGTAATTCCCTTCTACAATTTCACGGATTTTTGGGTCACCAATTTCGTCAACAATCTTCCCTATTTCAATTTGCGTCTTTAGAATCTCAGTTTTGTTCTGAATCCGTTCCACTTGTAATTTTGCATATCGTTTGGAATCAAAAGAAATATAATCGTAAATTTCTTTTAGATCATTCCTTGCAGAGATCAACCATTTTATTTGAACCATTTCTCCATTTCAAGCTTTAGTTCTTCATCGGAAATAGTTTCTCCATTTTTTGATTGTGAAATTCTGTTCTCTAATTTCTCAACAAAAACTAACCTGTCAATCAGCTCATCAATTGACATTTCCTCGGGAAAATTTTCAATGTGTTTTTTTAGCTTTTCCTTTGTTATCATTGTTTTATAATTTATAGCTAAGGTACGAATTTTTAAAGCTTTATTTTTATAAAATCAGCTTTCTATTTTCCCGTTTCTGCCGGATCAATATTATCCACCTGCTGTTTGGCATACTGAAGAACTTCCTCATTTACATAAACGAGTTCAATACCAGCTTCAATAAACATACCTTCCGATTCGGAACCGGAATGGTATCTGAACTCGCTGACCACTCTCTTTATTCCACAGTTGATAATCAACATGGCACAGGTGCGGCAGGGTGTCATGCGGCAATACAAAGTACTTCCTTCCAATGGAATTCCCAAACGGGCAGCCTGGCAAATGGCATTCTGCTCGGCATGAACGGTACGCACACAATGGTTGGTTACTTTTCCGTCCTCGTGGGTTACCTGTTTAAAAAGATGGCCAACTTCGTCGCAATGCGGCAATCCTACCGGTGAACCAACATAACCTGTTACCAGTATTTGTTTGTTCCGTGCAATTACGCAACCGCTTCGCCCGCGGTCGCAGGTGGCGCGTTTGGCAATGGTACGCGATACTTCCATGAAATATTCGTCCCAGGTTGGGCGTATATAGGGTGTTTCAGGTTCTGAAGTCATTTGGGTTTAATTTGAAAACAGGTAAAAGTAGGAATTTTTACGGAGCGAAATGCGGAACAGGGTTTCTGAAGTATGGTGCTCCTGCAAATCAGTTCTTCGAAAAATCAAATACTACCCTGGTTCCGGCCGCTTCGTTATTTTCATCATGAACGTCCGAAATGGTAAACGTGTAATTGGTACTGTATTTTTTATTGAAATAATTCAATCGTTCCTGGGCAAATTGTATCCCCAGCGAATCTTTTTTAAATGATTTTTTCTCGCTTTTCTCTTGCGCTTTTTTTCGCCCGATACCATTGTCAGTAATGGACAGAGTGATTGCATGATCTATCGCTGTAACCTCAATGGTGATATTTTTTTCGCCTTCTTTTTGCATCAGCCCATGCCAGAGCGCATTTTCGATAAAAGGTTGTAAAATCAAACCCGGCAGTTTGGTTGATGCGATATTCACATTTTCGGCACAATTTATTTTGAAGTTAATGGTATCGTTAAAACGGATATTTTCAATATTCATATACAGCTCAATGGTTTCAAGCTCTTCATCCAGCGATACACTGTCGGTGCGGGAACTTTCGAGGATTTTGCGGATCAGTTTTGCGATTGGGATTCAGTAAATAAACTATTGCCGCCGGAAATGAACATGTTAACAACCTCTGGCTGGTTAGATTCACTAATCGCAGGACGTCCTGTTAACGGAAGCGGCGTTCCAATTCCCTGGATGAATTATTCCGCCATTGATTTTATTGGTTCAAAAATTAAATCTAGTCATAGAGTATTTGAGTGGGGAGCCGGTTTTAGCTCCTTGTGGTTTGCATCAAAGGTCAAAGAGGTCATTTCTGCGGAAGATAATCTCGAGTGGTATGAAGAAATCAATAAAAAAACTCCACCAAACTTGCATATAATAAAAGCCACGACAAAGCAATATTATATCGACTCAATTACAAATCAACCTGATAATTTCGATATTGTTGTGATTGATGGTTCACATAGGAATCAGTGCGCCAATGTTTGTATTAAGAAACTCAATCAAGATGGTTTTATTATTTTTGACAATTCTGATTCCAAAGAATATGATGAGAGTATGCATTATTTTGATAAAAATGGGTTTTTTAGGATTGATTTCTGGGGATTAATTCCATCATATTTTTACAAAAACTGCACGTCAATAATTTTCAGGGATCCAGGTTTTTTGCGTTACTCCACCCCTCCATCATGTCAAGTATTAAGTTCAGGAATTTCTTGTTTCCAAGCGTACGATAAGGGGGCTGGTGAGTCTGAACTAGGTAAACCATGAATCCGTGAGCCGATATCCCTGCCGTCCAATATATATCATTTACACCCGCTTATCCTCATCCAGAAGCATTTCGTGATCCTACTCATGTAAATATCATTACCGATCAAACTTTACAGGCTTATTTTGATAATGTAAATCGCTGGGCTTCAGGTTGCGGGTTTAAAGGTTCATTTGTCATAAAGTTGCAAGAGTGGTGTGGACCACATTTACTTACGATAATGCAATAAATTGTCCTTTAAAGTTACTCCGACGTATCTTATTTATTAACT
>CAIRMR010000016.1 GCA_903879715.1 uncultured Bacteroidales bacterium | reverse complement strand
TTCACACAATAACCGATGCAAGGATATCTTACCATTCTTTTCATAATCCATGCACATTATCGATTTGATTTTCCCCGTCAGGGGAAAAATATCAATAAAAAAAATCATTGTTGTCCGGTAAAATTAATCAGAAAACGCTACAATGCTTGATATATATCGTCCGCCTGAGGCGGACTGTCCCGTAGATTATTTGCGCAGCAAATAGCTGTTGGTAGAGAGCAAATTAAGAAGACGAAAAAAGTCCGCCTGAGGCGGACGATATATTTTTTAAACCGGACAACAATGAAAAAAAATACAACTCCAATCCCGATTCCCCGCTAGGGGATCAACATAATACAATGAATATTAATGTCCTACGGACAATCCCATGTTCCACTTTCATTAAGCTATTGGTGTTGATTCCCTCCGGGAAAACCCAGAGACATTCGATTTTTGTTTTTCAAGTCCTAACTAAAAAATAATCAGTTAGTTCCAATTAGCGCGATAATGGCCGTGTAAGTCTATTCACTATCTGATGTATTTCCGTATTATTTCCATTAATTCCGACTGGTTGATCGGTTTTGCTATATAATCGTTGCATCCGGCCTCCAATGCTTTTTCCCTGTCATTTGAATAGGTATTAGCGGTTTGCGCAATAATGATGACGTTTTTGTTGAACCGCCGGATTTGCCGGGTGGCTTCATAGCCGTCCATTTCAGGCATTTTAATATCCATCATGATCAAATCAATATCAGGCTGTACCCGGCAGATTTCGATTGCTTCTAGTCCGGTTTTAGCGTGGTAAGTTTCACGACTGATTTTAACCAGCGCGATGCTGATCAGCAAATCGGATGTTTCTTCGTCCTCGGCGATTAATATAGTAAGTTTCCTGTCCTGGTTCAATAGGTTATCGGTTGCCGGATCGGAACCGGAATTTTGGGCTGTGGATTCTATACGGCCGGGGAGAGTAAAAAAGAATGTGGAGCCTTTTCCAGGTTCGGATTCAATCCGCAGAACGCCATGGTGTTTTTCGATGAAATCTTTACAAATCATTAATCCTAATCCGGTGCTGAGTTCACCGGCGGTTCCTTTGCGGCTTGTATTTACATTGAGGTTAAACAGATTATCAACAATAGTTTTGCTCATTCCTATCCCATTGTCTTTGATTGAAAATTCAACGGTATCGCCGGGAACATAGTTAGCCGATACGGTTATGTTTCCGCCTGTATTGGAATATTTAACGGCATTGGTTACTAAATTGCGAAGAATACCTTCAAGCATATTTTCGTCGGCAAATACTACCAAATCAGCAGGAATACTATAGTTGACGGCAATTCCTTTTTTAACTGCTGCTTCCTCTGCAAAGCTGTTTATTTCGTGAATCTTTGATTTTAAAATAACAGGCCTGGGATCATATGTAGTAATGCCCCGCTGCATGCGCGACCACTCCAGAAGGTTACCCAATAAGCGGAAAAGATTGGTTGCCGATTTTTTCATTACACCGGCAATCTTCTGTATATCTTCCATCAATAACCCGGATGAACCGGAAGCCATCATTTCTGTCAGTTCGAGGAATCCGTTAAAAGGCCCCCGAAGGTCGTGGGCAATAATGGAGAAAAACTTATCTTTTTCCGCTATTTGTTTACTTAACTCAATGGCATATTTCTGCAATTGGATTTCACTGTTTTTTCTATCAGTAATATCCCTGACAATATTCATTAAAGCGGTCTGATTGTTATAATTTATCAGCATCACTTTAATTTCAACTTCTATTTCATGGCCGTCCTTATGTTTTATATTTGTTTCAAACGTTGAAAAGCCTTTGGTTAATAAATCATTCTTGCGTTTAGCGATTTCCTCAAACGGAATATTCTGTTCAAATTTGTCAGGCGATAAAAGCAGCATTTCCTCTTTTGTAAAGCCTACCATTTTAGCCGCGTTCTCGTTCAGGTCAATAATATTGGATGGAGGACCTTCCAGGCTCACATTAAAAACGAGTATCCCATCGGTATTGGCTTCAAAGAATTGCCTGAATTTTAATTCGCTGTTTTTCAATTCTTCTTCGGCCTGTTTGCGTTCAGTTATGTCGTTGAAAGTGCCAACCATTCCGGCAATTTGGCCAAGCTCATCATAGAATACATTTTTTGCTAATATTACATCCCGGACCTGGCTATATTTATCGGTTATCGTAGATTCATAAATTTGATGCGTTGGCTTGGCTATAAGATCCAGGTCATTTTGAAGATAGATATTAGCCTGGTCGGACGGCCACAGATCCATTACTGATTTGCCCTTTATGCCTTCGGAAGTAACACCCATCTGGAGACAAAACGCTTCGTTACAACCCAAATACAGACCATTTGCATCTTTAAAAAACAGCGGGATAGGTATCGATTCTAACAATGCTTCGGTAAACTTAGAATTACGTAAAAGCTGTGCTTCTGCCTCTTTGCGTTTGGTAATGTCATTAATTAACACATGGCGCGCTACCCGGCTTTTGTAAAGCATGGAATGCCATGAAATCTGTACCAGGATAATTTCTCCGTTTTTCCTGATATGCCTGATTTCCTTTACCTGTGCAAACTCAATTGGCGTGGGTTCGAGGCTTTCCCGGAGAAACGGCAGGTCTTCGGCAGGGCGTATATCTTTTAGCGTCATCGAAAGAAATTCCTCCTACGAATAGCCATAAAGGTTAACCGCTGCCTGGTTAACTTCCAGGAAAGCCAGGGTTTCCGTATCAAAAATCCACATGGGCTGAGGATTATTGGCAAACATGAAACGATACCGCTCTTCGCTTTCCTTTAAGGCTAGTTCTGCCTTTTTACCTTCGGTTATATCCAGTATGAACCCGGCAATTTGTTCATCGGGTCCGGGAAGCATGGCATCTGTTATCAAAACTACAATCCTCGAGCCGTCCTTTCGGAGGTATTCTTTTTCATAAGGAGTGCATTTCCCGTTTTCGCGTAATTCTTTTATTGCTTTTTCATCGGTATATAGCCATTCGGGGGGAGTTAGCTTCCGCCAATCAACTAATCCTGCCTCGAAGTCGGCGCGGCTGTATCCTATAATATTGAGATAGTACTCATTGGTCTCAATAACTTTGCCTTCCGCATCCGCAATGATAATGCCCACAATATCCGAATCAATAAACCTTCGAAGGCGGGCATGTGCCAGGTGTATCTTTTCTTCCGCAACTTTACTCTCGGTAATATCGCGAATTATACCTGCTAATTTTAGCGGCTGATTACGTTCATCAAATTCAATCCGTCCTATTGAATGAACCCATCGCTCACACTTATCATAGGGCCTGATAATTTTATATTCCTTATCAAATTTTTGTTTCCTGAGGATAACTTCCTGGTTGAAATACTCCCGCATTACCAGCCTCCATTCAGGATGAATAATAGACATCCAGCCTTCGAAGGACTTATTGAAGTCGGGTTTCACGCCCAAGACTTTATACAGCATTTCCGTACCAAACCAAGTGCTTTCTTTAAAATCGATGGTATAGGAGCCCAGCTGCGCAATCTCCTGGGTTTCCTTTAAAAACCGTTCACTTTTCTTTAACAATTCTTCCGTTTTCCTGCGTTCAGTAATATCAACAACTGTTACCAGGCATTCTTTATTTTCGTCAGCAATGGCATGAAGAGCAACGTATCTGGGGATTTTATCAGATGCTGTAAGGGTAACTTCGCAAGTTTCATTTACCGCGCTTTTAAATATTTTAGCAAGCAAGTGACTGAAAGCGGGTTTTGTATCATCAGTAATAAAATGATCGAATCTGAATTTTAGCAAAAGCGATCGTTCCATTCCGAGTAAGGCTGCTCCGCGATGGTTCAGCCCGGTAATTTCGCCCAGCTGGTTAAGTGTAAAATAACCCGTTGGCGCAAAATCGAATAACCGGGCGTATTTGTCGGAAGCGGCATCAGCGGCTTGCTTTTTTGCCAGAATGAGTTCTTCATTCTGCATTTCCAGTTCTACCTGGTGGACTTCAAGCTCTTGAATAAGTCTCAACGTTTCGGCTTCCGAAAGTTCCGACTGGTTTCTGGAAGGTTTGTTTTTCAGCAATTCCTCCGCTTTTTGACGAAGGTGGTTTGATACAGGACCAGGAGTGTTTTTCATTAAAAAGATCTGAATAAAGTGCTGGCAGCAAATGAGTGATTAAAGAGACAATACTTAAGTTGTATTTGTAAACTAATAAATTCCGGCAGAGTTGATGTTTAAAGTCTTACTTCTTAAATTTAAAAATAAAAGACTTCAGGCAAGCTTATAAAGTTACTTTTAGTATAATAAAGTTTGTATAAAGGGTAGCGCGATCAAGCGTATTAGTTTTCCGGGCCCGCTTAAAAAGTCCGGAATTAAAATAAATTAAGCGGTTAAATATACATAACATTTTAAATATATTTACTTGTACTTGCAGATTAATTTTTATTTATTTTGAGATTGAGGGGAATAAGACCAGAGGGAGATGTAGAAATGGCATGTTAAAGTGCATGTTGTCAATATGTTGCAAATCTTTTTTTTTTTTTTTTTTTTTTTGAGCAAAAAATCGCTATTTTTTTTACTGAAAACTGTATAATAATTTTACTCATTTATCATCCGGATACGATACAGGCATGCAGCAGCAATTGCCTTACGCCATTCCGACATGGTTTGCAAAATCCCGCATGTCATTAATACAAGGTATTCTGTTGCGTTACATTTTCCGAAAGCCTTGGGCTTTATGCGCGTACTGCTTGTATTTCACCTCGCTTGTTAAGTATGACAATTCAGTAGAGCATAAATATCAATTTGTTTTATTAAACAGGAATGCCGATATATCTGATTTCGTCCCTATCGGGACTTCTGATTTGGGGGGATTATTTTTTTGCCAATATTCAGACCCGCCGGGACTGTCCCGATAGGGACAATATGTTGGCAGAGTGTTAGATAATAATCTTTGGGAAGTCCCGTCAGGGACGAAATATTTTTTATTGAACCTATTTGGAAATATTGTTGTTTGTTTTTGGATTATTCCGTTGGGGATTATCCTTGTCTGAAACGATAAAAATACAAATCTGTTATCTGTTCTTTTTTTATAGGAAGTGCACGGATTTTGATGATTTTGCTGAAAAAAGCTCGTAGTATAGCCCGGGGGAAGTCCCCTTTTAATTGCTTCATACGTATTTGGTACTTTTTCAGCAGATCCTAATTATCAGTAAATACGAAACCTGGTCTTTGCGTCTTAAAGTGATGACATTCTGCGCATTAACGCTTTGCGTCCGGTTCGGCCGGCTCACTGCATCGCTTTGCGGTTAATAAAAAATTACCGGAGTAGTGTGATCAGTTACCATTAAATAAATGGTTTAAAGGTTGAAGTGTTGTTGTAACAGTTCCTTTAAAATGGCAATGCTCAATGGTTTCGGGATATAATCGTTGCATCCCGCGTCAAGCGCTTTCTGGCGATCGCCTTTAAGTCCAAACGCTGTTTGCGCGATGATAACTACTTGTTTATTGAATTGCCGTATTTGCCTGGTAGCTTCATATCCATCCATGCCCGGCATTTTTATGTCCATCATTACCAGGTCAAAGTCAGGGATGTTCTTGCAAGACTCCACAGCCGCAATGCCATTATTTACGTTTATAATTTTGTTGCCTAATGGTCTGAGCGACAGTGCCAGTAGCATTCCCGATGTTTCATCATCCTCGGCGATTAAAATTTTAAGTGTTTTAGTTTGATTTATTGCGTTAGTACCAGGAATACTTTCAATGCCGACAGTATCTTTATCAGGATGAGATCTGCCGGGAAGTATAAAACTAAAACTGCTGCCTTTTCCAACTTCACTTTCAATAAATAATTTTCCTCCGTGCTTTTGGATGAATTCTTTGCAGATAATTAACCCGAGGCCTGTGCTGGGTTCGCTTTCGGTACCTTTACGGCTGGTTTGAACATGGAGCCGGAATAAATTTTCGATCATATCGTTGCTCATCCCGATACCGGAATCTGTAACGGATATCTTTATACTTTTACTGCTGGTTATTTCTGCCGAAAGGCTTATGTTACCGCCTTTAGGGGTAAATTTAACCGCATTCGAAACCAGGTTTCGGATAATGGTTTGCAACATGTTGGTATCAGCAACTACCGTTAAATCATCGGGAACGGAATATGCTATTTCAATGCCTTTTTTCCTGGCAGGTTCAATTGCCATAGCAATACTTTCCGTTATTATAGGGCTCAGATGAAATAGTTTCGGATCGAAAGGAATTAGTCCCTGTTCGATACGGGCCCAATGCAGCAGGTTTTCGAGCAATCGGAAAAGGTTTGTAGCCGAGGTCCTCATATTGGCCGCGATATTTTGAAGCTCTTCCATGGTAAGCTGCGGCAATCTTTCAGCCATTATCTGGGTTAATCCCAGGAAACCACTTAAGGGGCTGCGCAGGTCGTGGGCAATAATAGAGAAGTATTTGTTTTTTTCAGTATTGAGGATTAGAAGTTCGTCATTTTTAAGTTTAAGTTCTTTTTCCGCTTTTACCCGCCTGGTGATTTCCTGTCCCTGCGCTATGGTGGCGACAGGCGTTTTCCCATCCGCTGCAAATACGGTAGCCGAATTCCATATCACGGTCTTTTTCGAACTGTCGCGGTGCAGAATTTCAATTTCTACTGTTTCCCAGCGTTCGCCGCTCAATGTTTTACGGATAAGGTCCATTGAATTTTCAGCAAGTTCTGGTGGAAAGAGTATGTCAATAGTTTGCCCCACTACTTCAGCTTCATGTCTGCCGGTAAGCGATTCGAAGGCATGATTAAAACGTGTGATCCTGAATTGCGGATTCCAAACTATAATGGGCGCATTCGCGTAATTTATCAGGTTTTCGAGATAGGCGTTGGTTTCGTGAAGCGTATCTTCAACTTGCTTGCGTTCGGAAATATCGAAACAATGGCCTATGTAACCCAGGAATTTATTGGTACTATCGAAATTCGGAGTTCCTATATCAAGCAACCAGCGGTATTCGCCGCTTGAATGGCGTAAGCGGTATTCCATCTCAAAAGCTTCGTGTTTATCAAATGATGTGGTATAAATTTTCAGGCATGTATCCAGGTCATCCGGGTGGACTCCTTCCGCCCAACCATTGCCCATCTCCTGTTCCAGTGTATGCCCGGTAAATTCGAGCCAGATTTTATTAAAATAATAACACAGTTTGTCGGTCCCGGATCGCCATATAAGTGCCCTGCCCGAATCGGCGAGGTTACGGTATTGAAGTTCTTTTTCGCGGAGTTCATCCTCGGTCCGTTTGCGCTCGCTGATATCGCGGGTAACTCCCAACACCTCCAGATGGTTGTTTTTTTTGTTCACATAAAAATTGGTTACTACTTCCGTCCATACGCTGGATCCGTCTTTACAGGGCTGTTCAAGTTCCTGTACTGTAAAATGCGGCTGATCGATGGAGGAATCCATAAACTTTTTTATTTCTTCCTGCAGCTGCTTTTTCACATAAGCAGCGCCTTCGGGAGTAAGGGCAGCGTCGAAAGGAACAGCTATTACTTCCTCAGGGGTATAACCCCGAAGTTTTTCAACCGAAGGACTGACATAAAGGAAGCGCATCGTTTCCGGATCCAGTGTCCATACTACATCTTTCATGCTTTCGGTAAGTTTGCGGTATTTGTATTCACCCTCCCGCAGTGCTTCCTCCGCGTTTTTAATAGCTGTAATATCAACAATTATTCCTCTCAGGCCAAGCGTTTTACTGTCCCGGATAATCGGATTTGAATATACCAGCACATTTATCAATGATCCGTCGTAGCGTAGCATGGTATATTCATTGTTGCCTTCCTGTTTTCCTTCCAGCTTGAGTTTAGTGTTTTTAATGGCTCTTGGGATATCTTCAGGGATATACAGGTTTAGTGTATTTATCCCTGATACATCATAATTTTCAGGGTATCCTAAAATAGTGAATGCTTGTTTATTAACATAAGTAAGCATTCCCTGCAGGTCGGTTTCGAAAACAATCTGTGGCAGGAGGTTAGCCATATCCCTGAATTTCTCCTCGCTTTCACGCAGTGATTTTTCAAGACGAATCCGTTCCGTTATATCAATAAATGAGGCTATCGTCTTGCGTGTATTCTCTTTCACCGTGACTGACATGATCGAATGTTTTATCTCGCCGTTTTTATGATAGAATGAAAAATCATATTTGTCAGGCGCGTTTACCGGATCAATCATTCTGATGCGATTGTATTCCACCATGCGTTCGCGATCACCGGGAGGAATTTGCTGAATCCAGCTTGTTCCGGTAATCTCCTCTTTGGTAAATCCTGTCAACTGGCAAAAGGCATCGTTAACCATCGAAATAGCTGAATCATCTTCAATTACAGCCATAGCCGCAGAGTTATTGTTGAATAAATCCCTGTAATGTTCCCCGCTATTTAATAAGTCTTTTTCAAGTAAGGCGCGGTTTATAATCTCCTTTTTGAGCTTTCGCGAAGTATAATAGAAGAAGGCAAGCCCCGGTCCGGTAATAAGAATGATGGTTATAAGCAATAGCAATACCACCAGGGGCGAATGTTGAATAAAAGTTGTAAGCACTAACGTTTGGGTTTGCTGCGCAGGTAGTAAACGTATTTTTTCCGTATATATTCCGGAACCGGTTATTTCTTCAGAAACCACATCATTTGCCTGCATACGCTTAGCCTGAAACCAGGCTTTTTCTGATAAATATTTTCCAAAGGAACCGTAATTGCCTGCTAAGCAGAACTGATGCTTTATGTTTAATTGCAGCGCAATAACAGTTGGTTGCTGCGCTCTGATTGAGCCAAACATCAAGATGCCTGCCCAAAGAAGGCAGCTATATTTAAATATCAAATTCATAGACCCTACTTTTTTAAAGATTTCCTTTGTGTAATTTAATGCGGTTTACATAGAGTAAAACTAAACATGCTTCCTTTTCCCAATTTGCTTTCAATATACAATTCACCTCCGTGTTTCCCGATAAAATCCTTGCATATCATCAGCCCCAGGCCCGTGCTGAGTTCCCCGTCAGTACCTTTGCGGCTTGTATTTACATCGAGGTTGAACAGGTTTTCGATCATGGTTTTAGTCATGCCGATTCCGGTGTCGGTTACCGAAATCTCAACAAAATTTTCTCCTTTTGATTCAGCCGAAACAGTTATGTTCCCTTTCTGCGGAGTAAACTTCACAGCATTAGCCACTAAATTCCGGATAATGCTTGCCAGCATATTTTCGTCGGCGAAAACTTCCAGGTTGTCAGCAATAGTATAATTGACTGAAATCTCCTTTTTAGTGGCTGAGTCGAGTGTGATTAGCAGTATGTCGTGAATTTTAGGCATCAGGGTAAAAGAAACCGGTTCGAAGGTTGTAAGGCCACGTTGCATGCGCGACCATTCCAGCAGGTTTCCGAGCAGGCTGTATATATTGGCTGAAGAGTTCTTCATAACCCTGGCGATATTCTGGAGTTCATCTAATGTCATTTCCGACATGCTTTCGGCCATCCTTTCGGTTAATCCCATAAAACCACCGATAGGCCCACGCAGGTCGTGGGCAATGATGGAAAAGAATTTATCCTTTTCGGCGTTGGCTTTACTAAGTTCTTCGTTTTTCTCGTACAGAATACGGTCGTTTTGAGTACGATCCGTAATATCGCGTATGGCAACCAGGATTACCGGCTTGCTATTCAACGTAAAAAGGCTGGCCGAAATATCCACAGGGAATATTGTTCCGTCTTTCTTCTTATGAGAACGAAGGTCTATTTTGTTAATGAATTCTTTGGTTGCCTTTTCTGTTTCGGCTACTTCCGCCGACATATCAATATTTTTCAATTTCAGCATTTCGTCGCGCGAATAACCATAAAGGTTACATGCCGAATCGTTTACATCCAGTATGGCTCCGGTTTCCTTGTCGATAATGAAAAGGGAATCACGCTCGGCCGAAAAGATATTGCGGTATTTGTCTTCACTTTCTATGAGCGCGTCTTCAGCTTGTTTACGCGCCGTTATATCGATTACAAAGTTTAAGGTTGCAGGCTGTCCTTCCCAATCAATTTTAACTCCTGTAATTTCAACCCATCTCTGGTTGTTACCTTTCGCTATAAACCTGAAGCTGTATCGTTGATCATACATTTCATCCTTCAGACGTTTCATGTAGTTATCGGCGACAATCGCCCTATCGTCGGGGTGTATAAATTCAGTGAACGGGATGGATAAAAGTTCTGTCTCCGTATATCCCGATAATTCAGAAGCCATTGAATTGGCAAACTTAAAATTATTTCCCTGCGCAACCAGTATGGCCTCGTTGGCAGTTTCCACAAGCTGACGGTAGCGTTGTTCGCTTTCGCGCAATTTTACTTCAGCCTGTTTACGTTCGGTAATATCAAGGTATGTACCCAATATGCCACTTATTTCACCTTTCGAATTTCGCAGAGGTAGCTTGTTTGTAAGGAGAGTAAGACTTTTCCCGGCAGGAGATGTCTGGGGTTCTTCAATATTTAGTTTTGCTATACCACTCTCGATAACTTCCTTGTCGTCGCTGCGGTACAATTCTGCCTGGTTTCGCCAGGTCAACATAAAATCATCTTTTCCAATAATTTCATTTTGATCGGTAAGTCCGGCATCTTTTAAAAATATAGAATTACACCCCAGGTAATTCAGATTCCTGTCCTTCCAGAATACCCTCACAGGTATTGTATTGATGATTCCTTTCAAAAGCTGTTGCGATGAGTTTAAGGCTTCTTCTGCCTGTTCGCGCTTTGTAATATCGTGTATAATGGAGAAAAGAATCTGCTTTTCCTGGAAATGGATAGGCGATGAGTGCACTTCAACGGTACGTTCTTCGCCAGTGGCTATCTTATGCTGAAATACAAAATAATTCAGATTGTTGTTTCGTGCCTTTTCCCGTTCTGTTTTAACCTGTTCTACCGATAAAGTATTTATATCTTCAATTTTCATGGATTGCAGTACTGATTTGCTATAGCCATAAAATTGGGTTGCCGCGTTGTTGGCATCAACAATAAATCCTGATTCAGGATCAATAAGTAACATGATGGCACTGTGGAGTTCAAACATATTTTTGAACCTGGCTTCACTCTCTTTAAGAGCCAGTTCTGCCTGCTTTTGTTCGGTGATATCATGTGAAATTGACAGAATCCCTTGTTGCCCGTTGGGTAAGGTAATAGCTTTTTCGCCAACAATAAAAAGCAGAATTGAACCATCTTTTCTTTTTACATCAATTTCATGGGTGAGTGTTTCCCCTGCAAGAATCCGCTTAATATTTTCAGCAACAATATGCGTTTTGCCATCGGGTGATAAATTGCGGAGGTCACTATTTATAATTTCAGCCCGAGTATACAGTGTTGATTTCGAAAAGGCATCATTAGCTTCAATAATAATCCCGTTTTCATCGAAAACAATTATTCCGGATGGCGAAGTTTCGAATAGCGAGCGATACTGTATTTCGCTTTCCTTTAGAGCCATTTCCGCTTTTTTGCGTTCAGTTATATCGGTTGAAACTCCAATAAGAGCAATAGGCTCACCTGTATCGTCACGAACTACGGAAGTAGATACAGATACAGGAAATTCGCTGCCATCCTTGCGCAGGTTCAATAATTCGCCCTTCCATCCTCCTTGTAGTGTGGCTGGAAGGATTACTTCAGTCAATGCCGGAGAATTGTTAGGGGAGCGAACTATACTGATGGAATTCCCTATTAACTCATTCCCCTCAAATTTGTATGTTTTCAGAAAAGCCTTGTTTACGTATATGACCCGATCATTCATGTCGGTTATGCTCACACATTCGCTGATGCTGCTTATTGCATGAGCCAGTAAGGATATTGATTTTTCCATACTCAGTTGTTCAATGTTATTATTACGTTCTTGCATAAGGGAATCAGATTCTTGTTGCGATTTCAGAGCCTCGTTTTTATTTGCCATTTCGTTTTTATACTGTTGATTTAGCTTATGAATTACTCGTTTCAAAATGCGTTTGTATTAACTCCTTCAGTATCCAAATATCCAGGGGTTTCGAAATATAATCGTTACAGCCTGCATCAATGGCTTTTTCGCGATCCCCTTCCATCCCGAAAGCCGTTTGAGCAATAATTTTCACTTCTTTATTCGTAAGTCGAATTTGCCTTGTAGCTTCATATCCGTCCATTTCTGCCATTTTAACATCCATCAGGATCAGGTCGATGTCAGGATTATTCATGCATAGTTTAATCGCTTCAACGCCGGTAGCAGCTGTTAAAATAGTATCGCTGAAATTACGGACTGCAATGCGGATAAGTACCTCCGAGGTTTCGTCGTCTTCGACAATCAATATTTTTAATTTTTTAATTTTATCCGCAATTGTCACAGGTAAGACTTCATGTTCCCTGTCTTCATTTAGTACCGGGTTGAACGGAATACTGAAATAAAATGTGGAGCCTATACCTTCTGCGCTTTCGGCCCATATTTTACCTTCCAGCATATCGGTATACGCTTTCGAAATGGATAATCCCAGCCCGGCGCCCTGGAAAGCCCGTGTGTCGGCAATATCGGCCTGAACAAACCGATCAAATATGGCTAGCTGACGGTTTGCAGGAATTCCTATTCCCGTATCTTTGACGTAAAATTGCAGTAGACTTGTTGCCTGCACCGGATCTGATGTAACAATTTCATATCCAAATTCTATGGAACCGTTTTCCGTGTATTTAATCGCGTTTTTTACCAGATTGGTAAGAATAGCGTAGACTTTTTCGCCGTCAGTTAAAATGATGGCTCTTTCATCGGGAAGGCCGTTTTTACAGGTAAACCTAAGCCCTTTTGTTTTGGCTTCAAGTTTAAATAAAGTGTAAATATCTCCGGTTTGCTCATTCAGATTTGTTTTCGAAACAGAAAATTGCATTTGTCCGGCTTCGATTTTCGAGATATCAACAATGTCGTTGATGATATTGAGCATGCGGTTACCACTTTTTTTAATAATAGCGAGATATTCTTTCTGCTGATCTCCTGTAAGGCCGGGTGTTTTAAGTAATTCGGAAAAGCCCAGTATACCATTCATCGGAGTACGGATTTCGTGGCTCATGTTGGTCAGAAAAGCAGATTTGAGACGGTCGCTTTCTTCGGCGCGTTCCTTTGCTTTGGTTAATTCCTGTTCCGAATGCTTGCGTTCGGTTATATCGCGGATGGTACCCACCATAGTAATCAACTGATTATCCGCACCAGATTTGAGCCGTCCGATTCCGTGAACCCACCGTTCAGCCTTGTCGTTCTTACGTATAATCTGATATTCCTTATCAAAATCTGTTTTGGTGCCTATTACTTCATTCTTAAAATAGTCATCCATTATTTTCTGCCATTCAGGATGAACAATTGAGTTCCAGCCTTCATAAGATCTGTCGAAATCAGCACCAATGCCAAAAATATCATCCAGAACCTGGGAGCTTTCCCATTTGTCCGAAGCGAAGTCAAGGGTATATATTCCTAGTTGAGCAATAAGCTGGGCTTCTTTCAAGGAGTGTTCGCTCTTTTTTAATGCTTCTTCCGCCTGCCTGCGTTCCGTAATATTTTCATGCATAAAAACCAGTCTTTCCGCTATTCCATTACTGTTGTTTAAGGGGAATCCAACTGCTTTGATCCAAACCGGTAAATCCGGATAAGAAGGGTCAACATCGTGCACATTGAAATATGAATCCGGGAAGTAAACAACTTCACCGTTTCTCATTTTTTCAAATAACCCGGCAACTCCCTGTTGTATTAATTGATTATCGGTAAAGATTGAATAGTCAGCAGGAGGATTAACGCCAAAAAGCCGGGTGTATGCCGAATTTGTCTGAAGGGTATGCCCTTCCATATCCAGGATTTGAATCGACATTGGATTTTTTTCAATGATGTCCCTGAATATGGCTTCCGCATGTTTCCGCACGGTAATATCCCGCTGAATTCCAAGGGAGCCAACCATATTCATGTTTTCGTCGAGGATAACATTTGCCGAACCTTCTATATCTATAATAGTACCGTCTTTTCTTTTGTTTTTAAGTTCTCCCTTTATTTCCTGCTCCTGCAATAAGGTTTGCCAGGTGCTGTTATATAGCTCATCTGCCAGAATCCCGTGTTTGAGCAGGCGCGGTGTTTCTTTGCCAATAACTTCATGGGCGGAATACCCATATATGGATGTAAATCCGGGGTTGATAAAAGTAAAGAGGCCCTCTTTATCGGTCATAAAAACAGCTTCTCCGGAACGGTCAATCGCGTTGCGGAGTTTTGTAAGTTCCTGGTCTGCTTTTCGTTTTGCGGTAATATCGCGTACAGAAATTAAATCAGCTTTAATACCATCGTATTCAATTGTTTTTCCAAAGCTTTCGAACCATATTTTATTTCCTTTCGAAGTAATTCCTCCATAATTTGCCACTGCTATTTCTTGTCCATGGGCAACATTTGTGAGATCTTCAATCGCCTGTGGAACAGATTCCGGAGCGATATATTGAAAAACATTGTTGCCGATAATTTCATCAAAATTTTCATATTCAAATGTTTTGATCAGGGATTGATTGGCAAAAAGGATTTTACCTTCAAAGTCTATAATTATAATTCCTTCAAAAGCATTGTCCACCAGGGCACGATACTTTTTTTCACCTTCTTCGGCGTTGCGTTTCTCAGAGGTATACTGCTTGCGGACAAATAGTATAATTAAGTAAATGAAATAGGAAGTATAAATCAGGGTGAGAAGTGAGTCGATCCAGCGTTCTGTTTCCGACTGAAAGTTTACAATCAGATCGGGCCTGTAGAGTTGAATAAGGTAAATAATTATATTTAGAACTAAAAACAGGATGAGTACATACTTCTTGAGTTTTTCAGGAAACACTATCAGTCCCAGGACCAAAATTACAAAGCCCGGCATAATATTTGAACCGTTTATGCCGCCATTAAAAATCCATGTTATCGAAATAACGATAAGAGCTAAAATAATAACAGGAACGATAAAGGGTTCAATGATCTTTTTAAACCTGGCAAAGTAGTAAATGACAAATAGTATAAAGGATAGTGAGAAAGGAACAATAACTGCAGGCAAGGACGTAATCAATATCCAATTTATTACGGATCCCAATACACTGGTAAATATTCCTACAATCAAAGCAGATAGAAAAAGACGATATTCCAGGGAAAAATCTTCATCTTCTGCGAAGATAAAACGTATAGCTTTTTTAATTATTAACATGGATAGTAGTTTTTAGATTGTAAATAGTTTTTTAAATAAACACCTGTTTCGTGCTGAAATACAAGTCATACTTGGCATTTTGAAAAGCGTTTTATATATCCCGTGTGAAATATTTATGAATTAATCCCTTCAGTAAAGCAATATCTAAGGGCTTCGAAATGTAGTCATTACAACCCGAATCCATTGCTTTTTGTTTTTCGTCAACCAGCCCGAAAGCAGTCTGGGCGATAATGCATACTTCTTTATTGAATTGCCGTATTTGCCTTGTGGCTTCGTATCCGTCCATTTCAGGCATTTTTATATCCATCAATATTAAATCGATGTCAGGGTTGGCACGGCAGGTTTCAATTGCGGCGGTACCGGATTTCACTTTCAGGATCTCTTTGCTCAGAGTCCTGATTGCGATCGAAATCAGCATTTCGGAAGTTTCGTCATCCTCTACAATTAAAATTTTTAGCTTATTCATACTGTTGTTTTCGTCATTTATTCTGTTTTCCAGATCAGATTGATTTAGTTCGGATTCTGCTGTATAGGGAATAGTGAAATAGAATGTTGAGCCTTTTCCTTCTTCACTTTCAACCCACATAGTGCCGCCCAGCATTTCGACATAGGCCCTGGAAATGGATAATCCCAGGCCCGCGCCCTGGAATGCCCTGGTGTCGGCAATATCAGCCTGAACAAAACGATCAAATATGGCATGTTGCCTGTCCACAGGAATTCCGAATCCCGTGTCTTTTACATAAAATTGCAGCAGAGACGTTGCATGCAACGCCTCTGCAGCAACAATTTTATACCCGATTTCTATTGAACCCTTGCTGGTAAATTTTATGGCATTTTTAATAAGGTTTGTCAGAACGGCATACACTTTTTCCTTGTCCGTTTTAATGATGGCTTCGTTTCCATGTAACCCGTTACGAAGCAAAAGCTGAATTCCTTTTTTTTCAACTTCAGGTTTAAAAAATGAATACAGGAAGTCAGTCTGCTCATTTATTTTAGTTTCCGAAATGAAAACTTTCACCTGTCCGGCTTCTATTTTCGAAATATCAACAATATCATTGATAATGTTGAGCATGCGGTCACCACTTTTTTTAATAATGCGTATGTATTCCATTTGTTCGTCACCCGAAAGATTTGGTGTTTTCAGCAATTCGGCAAAGCCCAGTATCCCGTTCATCGGGGTACGGATTTCGTGGCTCATATTGGCCAGGAAGGCCGATTTCAGCTTGTCGCTTTCTTCTGCTTTTTCTTTGGATTTTTTTAACTCTTCAAGATATTTCACCCTTACGATAAACTTCCCGATGCTGTTTGCGATGATTTCTAATATAGCTTTTTCAACTTCAGTATAAGGCGCATTGTTATGGTAGTCATAAATTGCCATTACCCCTGTTACTTTGTTCCTGGTATCTGTTTTTATAGGAACACCTAACCAGACAGCCGGAGCGGATCCAAAAACTTTGACATTGTTTTTGGTTAACAATTCCGACCTTGACGATTCTGTTATAAGTTGAGTCCTGGCTGTTTTTCGTACAAAATCAATATAGCCATCCCTGAAATTATATTGTTTTTCAGGTATAAGTGTATCAATTTCATCCAGTTGGTAAGGGAAGGAATAGGTGTCGCTTTCTTCATCATACAAAGCCACGAAAAAATTATCAGAACGGGTTATAGTGTTCAGTTTTTCATGAACTGCTGCTAAAAAAACATGTAGGGATGTTGATCTGTCAGATATTTCGGAGATTTCCAAAACCATCTTCTGGGCATCTTCAAGTAGTTTTCGTGCGGTTATATCCCGCATGATTCCTTCTTGAAAGATTATATTCCCTTTTTTATCGGTATTATACCACCCATGATCTTCGACCCATATTTCGGATCCGTCCTTTTTTTTCAGGCGATAAATGCCCATTTCTTCCAGTTGTTCCTGCAATACCAGGCTTTCACGTTCAGATGGCTTAAAGTATAACTGTGTCTTAATATCAATAGCCAACAGTTCTTCCTTATTCGGGTAGCCCAGCATAGTAACCATAGCAGGGTTAACATCAACAAATTTCCCTTTAGGAGTACTTTTGTATACCCCGTCAGGCATTTTTAAAACCAGGTTTCGGTAAAGTGCCTCACTTTCCTGCAAGGCTATTTCTGATATTCTACGATCCGTAATATCACGGCCGATGCCTACTAATCCTATTACCTGGTTATTTTCATCACGTAAGGGTATTTTAGAGGTAAGCAGCCAGTGTTTCTTTCCTTTTTCGTCGATTACAGAACCTTCCATGTTAAGATTTGATTGCCCTGATTGCATAACAAGCAGGTCATCAGCAAGATACATTTTAGCGATTTCGTTAGGGTAAAACGAGAAATCATCTTTGCCTAAAACCTCTGCCTCAGAAGTTGCTCCTGTAAAACGGACTTCATTTATATTGGCAAGCGTTTTTCGGCCTTGCAGATCTTTTACGTAAATTAAATCAGGGATATTGTCGATCAGATTGCGAAATAAATGGCGTTCTTTCTGAAGCGCGCTTTCCGCATTTTTACGTTTGCTGATATCTATAAAAGTACAAATCACCTGTTGTACGCTTCCATCCTGATTCATCTGGGGCTCGGCACATACCAAAAGCCATATGCGGTCTTCTTTTCCGGGGCGGTAAACACCCATTATTACATCGCGTACCGCACTCCGCGATGCTATGGCTTGCGGCACCGGGTGGGCAGGCCCAGGAAACGGGGTTCCATCTTCGTGAATCACGTTCCAGTCCGGATCGAATGAGGTTTTACCCAATAACTGATCCTCACTTAATCCAAGGAATTCTAAAGCTTTGGCATTACTCATTATTATTTCAGCCTGTGGTCCCTGTATAAGTATACCAACCTGCATGTCGGATACCAGGTTGCGATATTTTTTCTCACTTTCCATAAGGGTAGTTTCTGCTTTTTTTCGTTGAGTGATATCCTCAAAAATTGTGGCAAAACTTCCTTTGGCAGGACAATAAACAGAGATTGAAAAAAACTTGTTTAGGGGAGGGGAAAAGGACTCAAACACGGTTGGTTCGCCGGTAAGAGCTACCTTTGAATATATTTCGAAGTAAGGTGGCTCCTCAGTTCTGTATGCTTCCCTGCTGGCTTTGCCCTTTATTGAATCACCGACAATACCCAGCTGAATATCGAATGCGCGATTGGTTTCAATAACGGTATAATCATAGGGCAAACCCTCTTCGTCAAACAGCATTTTATGAAGTGCAGCTCCTTCATTCATATTCAGGTAAAGGGAGTGGAATTTTTCTTCACTTTCCCTTATCCGTGTTTGCGCGATATACTGGTGAGTGATATCCGAAAAAACCAAAACTACCCCGCTGATATGTCCGTTTTTATCAATAATCGGAGCAGCGCTATCGGAAACATGATATTCGGTGCCATTTCGGGAGATCAGTATTGTATGATTGGTTAACTCACATGCCTGGGCACTTTCAAGTACTTTGATAACCGGGTTATCAAGAATTTTCCTGGTTTGGGGATCGATAACTTTAAAAATGTCAGTTAAGGGCTTGCCTGCGGCTTCATCTTTTGTCCACCCGCAAAGCTTTTCGGCAACAGGATTCAGTGTATTTATTAATCCGTGTTTATCAGTAGTTAATACAGCTTCGCCAATGGAATTCAGTGTAATTGAAAGATTTTCAGTGCTTTCCTGCATTTGCAGAGTTACTTTTTCACGTTCCGTAATCTGAATTTTAAGAAGCAGGTTATAATACGCCTTTTCGGAGAGCTCGTTTGCATAAGCGTACAGCATTTCTGCCACTTTTTCAAACTGTTTAACTGACATCACAGGAACTTCGTTCAAGGCTGCCATGAAATCTTCCCGGTCGGCACCAATTTCGTCAGCATACCGCAGCATTTGCTTTTCATCCGTTTCTCCGTTCCGAACCTGCCCGATGTACCAGTTCGCAAGATGATTGCCATCAACAGTAATTTGAACACCCGCGTCCCATAAACCTGAACTTAAACAAGGCTGCATGGCTACGCCGGAAGCGCTTTTGCTTCCAATATACAAATCCGACTTGATGCAGTTTGCGCTCCCCTTTTCGGTCTTTCGGATGATGTTTTCGCATAAACGGCAAAAGTTACTTGGCCTGGTAATAGCGCTGCCATCAGGATAGGTTATCAGAGAAGCTACACCGGTAGCATCCGAAAACAAATCCTGCAAACGCTGAATTTCTTCGATTTCGAATAAATTACTAAACTTGATTTCTCCGACTGTGTTTTTAGTAGTATTATTGATATGGGCAGTAGTATTCATGACTCTTTCTGTAAAGTGCAATTGTAAAATTATTTAAAGCTTGCAGTACTAAAAGTACACGTTATTCTCATTATTTCCTCTTCGGTCCGACTTCCCATTAACTTATTTCAGCCTGGAAATATTCCGGGATACACAAATTGAAGCTATTATATCGCCAGATTCAATCGGCGGCTTCGTAATCCGGAAATCCGGAATTTGAATTATATGTTGTAGGAATGAGGAAATAAGGGCAAAGCAATAAAGGGAACTGAATTATGCGCTTAATTGCGGCTCGTTGTGTGCAATAAATATGCAATAACTTACTTTTAAAATAATAACACAAAGAATGAAAATATATTTTAATATTAGGTCGTACCGAATGTAAAATAAGTTTACATTAATAGCAAAGTTAAAAATCAAAACCAGCATTATTTCGAAATGTCGCTTTATAATCAGTTGAAGATATGATTTTTTTTACTGTTGGCTGGAATAAGGAAAAAGTATGTTGATTAAATATCAATTGATTATGTTTTTTTACCGGTAACAGAAGAATTCACAATAGGTTAAGAATAATCTCTTTTTTCAATAGTAGATGTTTGACTTTCGTGTTTGATTTACTCATGCGATAGGGATATTTCGTAACTTTTTTCGGTCATCAGGTTAATTTTTTGTTTCGGAATTAAAATTCATCCTGTTTCTGAATTAGTTTAATATCTTTGATCACCCGACAACTAATTATCGTCTGTATGAAAGAAAAGCTAACCGGTATTGAGAGTTTAAAACCTGATAGTACACTGATTAGCGTTGGAATGGCATGGGCTATACTTTTAGTTGCGCTGACCGTAACCGCAGTGTATTCATATAGTACCAAACAATCGGTTGAAGAAAATGCCAGGAAGGATTTTTCGTTCGAATGCAACGAAATAATGGGAAGTGTGCATGCCCGGCTGCATGCGCATGCAGCGCTACTCCGTACAGGAGCAGCATTTATTGAATCGCGCGATACGGTGTCACGAAAAGAGTGGGAAATATTTATTTCCAACCAGAAAACTGAAAAGAATTTGCCCGGCGTTCAGGGTTTAGGATATGCTATTATTGTATCTGGCAAGAAATTGATAGAACACGAACTACATATTCGTAATTCAGGTTTCCCTGACTATAAGATTAAGCCGGAAGGGAAACGCGAAATATACACGTCAATAATATACATAGAGCCCTTCACAGGTCGTAACCTCCAGGCTTTTGGATATGATATGTTCTCGGAACCTGTTCGCCGCGAGGCTATGGAAAAGGCCCGTGATTTAAATATTGCATCCTTGTCGGGTAAAGTTAAGCTTGTTCAGGAATCCAATACTGATATTCAGGCGGGTACTCTGATGTATGTACCTGTTTACCGGCAGGGCATGCCCATCAGTACAGTGGCGGAACGCCGCCGCGCTATAAAAGGATGGTCCTACAGCCCTTACCGAATGAATGACTTTATGTCCGGTGTACTTGGGAACTACCAGGATAAACTAAAAGGGCGAATACGCATGCAGATTTATGATAACGACAGTGTAATTCAGCAGGCATTATTGTTTGACAGTCAATCGGTTCAAAAAATAAGATTTGCCGGTTCAGCTGCAATGAAATTGCTATTACCAGTCGACTTTAAAGGCAAACACTGGACCTTGTATTTCTCAAAGAATATGGAGCGACCGTCTTTTTATCTTTACAAGGAAGTTATCCTGGTTTTGTTTGGAGGAATAGCTATAAGTCTTCTCATTTTCATACTTGCTTTACTTTTGATTAAAAACCGTTCCCGCCTGGAGTTAACAACACTGCTTGCCCGCAACCTTAAAGAAAATCTTGATAAACATATTGCGCTTTACAATGCTATACCCGATGCTGTTTTTGTTTCCGACAGTAAAACAGGTAAAATTGAAGAGATAAACCATAAAGCATTGGAACAATATGGTTATACTCACGATGAATTTGTCAGGCTGACCAATCCGGATATAAAATTTCAGAAGAGCCCACCTGAAAATAGTGAAGTCTTAGAACAACCATTCCTTCAGGATCAATATCACAAAAAAAAGGATTCTACAGTTTTTCCTGTTGAAATAAGCACAAGTACTTTTGAATATGATACAACACAAAAGATAATAGCAGTAGTACGCGATATTACTGAACGCAAACTTGCCGAAGAATCATTACGTGAAAGCGAAGAGAAATGGCGTTCGCTGGTCAGTAATTCACCCGATTACATAGCACTACACGATAAAGATGGTAAGTATCTGTTTTTGAATCATTTTGCCGAAGGATTCTCCGAAAAAGATATAGTGGGACATTCCATTTATGAATTCCTGGCTCCTGGAACAACGGATCTTTTTAGATTGAAATACAATGAAAGTATCAGCAGCTGGCGACCTGTTAAATTTGAACATACCGCTTTAGGAAACAATGGTGAAATGAGAGTGTATGAAGAATCCTTTGTTCCTGTTCTTACCAAAAATGAAGAAGTAAACGTTTTGGCAATAGCAAAAGATATTACAGAACAGAAATTAGCTGAGCGAAAACTCCAGGAAAGAGAAGAACATTTTCGTCTTATTTTTGAAGATGGATCTATAGCAATGGCACTTGTAAATGCCGATTTCAGGTTTACTCAGGTTAACAAAGCCTTCGTTGCATTACTTGGATACTCCGAAGCTGAACTGAAAAATATGACTTTTGCCGATATTTCTGATCCTGAATATATTGAACAGGACATTCAGCAGGTTCAACGCCTGCTTAATCACGAAATAGCATTATACCACACCGAGAAAAAATATATAACAAAGTTTAAAAAGAAAGTATGGGGCCTGGTCCAGGTAAGCGTTATGTATAACAAAGCCGGTGAATTCATTTCGCTGCTGGTTATGATAAATAATATTAACGAACGTAAAAGCGCGGAGGAATCATTGCTCGAAAGCCAGGAGATTTTTAACCAGTTTATGCTCAACAGCCCGATCTATGTGTTTTTTAAGGATAAACAGATCAGGTCGCTCAGGTTAAGTCGTAATTTTGAGCAAATGCTTGGCCGACCTCTGGATGAATTACTAGGCAAAACTATGGACGATATTTTTCCTTCCGCGCTTGCAAAGAAAATGATTGCGGATGACATCAGTATATTAAATAATGGAAAACAAACTGATATGGAAGAAGAAATGAATGGCCGATATTATTCAACCACGAAATTTCCTATTTATATTGAGGGTAAACCCATGTACCTGGCGGGTTATTCCATTGATATCACCAGCCGCAAATTAGCCGGCGATACCATTAAGGCCGCCTTACATGAAAAGGAAATCCTTCTCAGGGAAGTTCATCACAGGGTAAAAAACAACCTGCAGGTGGTTTCGAGCCTGCTAAACCTGCAGGCTAATAAAATTACCGACAAGTCAATTAAGGAAATCCTGGAGCAATCCCGTAACCGGATCCGTTCCATTGCTCTGGTTCATGAGAAGCTCTATCAAACAGGTAATTTTGCCGAGATAAACATCAAAGAATATACCCGTTCACTGGTTACTGAGTTATTCAGGGTTTACCTTGCTGATCCTCAGAAAATTCATATAAGCACCCAAATAGTGGATATTAATATTCCGCTTGTTTACGCCATCCCTTACGGTTTAATCTTGAATGAGATTATTTCAAACAGCCTGAAATATGCTTTTCCAAAAGACCGGGTTACTAAGCAAAAACCTGAAATTTTCATAAAACTTAAGACTTTGCCTGACAAATACTTGCAGATAAGTATAGGGGATAATGGAATAGGATTACCGGAAGATTATGCCATCACGGACTCCTTGTCACTGGGTCTTTACCTTATCCGGATACTTGCCACTGAACAGTTAGATGGAGAAATTGAAATTGATAATAAAAAAGGTACTATTTTTACGATTGCTTTTAATCCCTATCCCGTATATGACAAAAAATAAAATCCTGATTGTTGAGGACGAAAGAATTACTGCCGAGGATTTAAAAAATACCCTGGAAAATATGGGGTACGAGGTTACAGGTATGGCATCTTCTGCAGACACTTTTTATAAAAGTCTGCAGGCTGTTATGCCTGATCTTGTGCTTATGGATATTTACCTGAAAGGTAACAAAGACGGCATCGAACTGGCTACCGAAGTGAAGGAAAAGTACCAACTGCCTGTCATTTACCTTACAGCCTACTCGGATACCAATATTCTGGATCGTGCAAAAATAACCGAACCCTTCGGCTACATACTGAAACCATTCCAGGAGCGTGAATTGCATTCGAACATTGAAATGGCCCTGCATAAAAACAGGATGGAACTCCGTATTAATCATCTGAATGCAATCCTGAAAGCTATACGCGATGTAAATCAGCTTATTGTACGGGTAAATTCTTCGACCGATTTATTAAAGAAGACCTGCGAAACGCTGATTTCGACCAGGGCTTATTCGAGTTCATGGTTTCTGACCCTTGATCCTGAAGGATTATTCCTCGATGCTGCTTCGGCAGGAATAACAGAAAACTTTGATGCTTTCATCGCACAATTTCGCGCAGGAACCATCCCGGAATGCATGAAATATCTCAAAGAAAATGAGGGGAACATCAACCCTATAGCTGATTGCAGAGATTGTTCTGAGTGCCCGATGTACAACATGGATTTAAGCAGAGGCGCCATTATTTCAAAAGTGCTATACCAGAGCCGTTTACATGGATATATAGCTGTTACACTGCCAAAGGAATTAGTCAATGATAAAGAAGAAATAGAACTTTTTACTGAAATTTCAGATGACCTTGGGCTGGCCCTTAATAACCTTGAACAACAAAAAAAGAAAACTGAAGCCGAAGAAAACCTGAAAAACAGTGAAGAACAATTGCGCATACTGATTAATGCCATGCCCGATTTTGTTTGTTTTAAGGACGGCAAAGGCCGGTGGCTTGTCGCAAATGAGTATGCTATTAACCTGTTTGGCCTCCAGGGTGTTGATTATTTTGGAAAAACCGACAGGGAACTTGCTGAATACAACAGTTTCTACAGGGAAGTTTTTTTGCAGTGTGAGGCTACAGACAACATTGCCTGGGAACAGCGCGTCCCAAATCGTACAGATAAAACCATTCCCCGCCCGGATGGTACTTTTATGATATTCGACAGCATTAAAATACCGAATTTTGATACTAACGGCCAGCCCAAAGGAATGGTTGTTGTTGAGCGCGATATTACTGAACGTAAAGCAGCCGAACAGGAACTCCAGAAACTCTCTCAGGTTGTACTGCAAAGTCCCGAATCAATAGTAGTTACCGATACCAATGGTATTATTGAGTACGCGAACCCCGCCGCATGCCGGATTTCGGGCTATACGAGCGATGAACTTATTGGTGAAAATCCACGTGTACTTAAATCAGGTGAAACTACAGCCGAAGGATATAAAGTATTGTGGGACACAATAAAGTCAGGGAATGAATGGAAGGGCGAGTTTCATAACCGGAAGAAAAACGGGGAACTTTACTGGGAAAGAGCCTCTATTTCGCCAATAAAAAATCCGGATGGCGAAATAACACATTTTCTTAGTGTAAAGGAAGATATCACTGAGCGTAAACATAGCGAAGGTCTTCAGACAGTTTTGTTTAATATCTCGCGGCAGATATTCGAAACTACCGATATACATCACTTGCTCGAAATCGTTAAAAATGAACTCAGTACACTGATCAACACGAATAACTTCTATGTGGCTTTTTATAATGAAGAAACTGATATGCTTTCAATGGCTTATCGTGTTGACGAACAGGATACTTTTACTGACTGGCCGGCAGAAAAATCCTTAACCGGTTATGTAGTTCGGAATAATAAATCTGTTTTACTGAAAAGCGATGGCTTTACGAAACTTATGGATTCCGGCGAAGTTGAACTTATGGGTGCTGACTCCGAAATCTGGCTTGGAGTTCCGCTAACAGTGAATGGCAAGCCATACGGAGCTATTGTTGTACAGGATTATCAGGATCCCAACGCGTATAGCGAAAATGATCTTAAAATGCTTGAATTCATTGCCAGCCAGGTGAGTTTGTCAATACAGCGACAAAAATCGATCCTGGATCTGCAGGAAGCGTTTGTTAAAGCAGAAGCGAGTGATAAATTGAAAACAGCATTTATTAACAATATCTCACACGAAATACGAACACCGCTCAACGGTATACTTGGTTTCACCGAAATGAGCCTGAATCCCGATACAACTCCCGAAGATCATGAACTTTTCTTTACGGTAATTAAAAAAAGCAGCAAGCGGCTGCTGAACACTATTACCAATTATATGGATATTTCGATGCTCGTTTCCGGAACTATGGAAATCAGCAGGCGGCCTTCAAATCTGGATAAACTGATAAAAGAAATAAATGCTGATTTTTCTGAAATAGCTGTTTCAAAAGGTATTGAACTTAACGTTGTGAAACCTGATTTGGCTGATCCTCTGATATTGAATACCGATATTGAAAAACTACGAAAAATTTTAAGCCATTTAATCGATAATGCCTTCAAGTTTACACAGAAAGGAACAATATTTTTCGGATATGAAATAAAAGATACAGAAATTGAATTCTCCGTAAGTGATACAGGAACCGGAATCAAAACCAATTTGCTGAACGTGATTTTCGATGCCTTTATGCAAGCCGATGTTTCCTCAACCCGAGGATACGAAGGAAGCGGACTAGGTCTTACCATTGCCAACAGCCTGGTAAAATTACTGGGAGGCAATTTAAGGATTGATAGTGAACGCGGAAAAGGATCTGTTTTTTATTTTACACTTCCTTTTTCAGAGAATACTATCCTTACACCTCAAAAACCTGTTGACACGCCCAAACCTGCGGAAACAGAAACCAAACCATTAATCCTGATTGCCGAAGATGACGATTCCAATTACAAATATATCGAAATTGTATTGATGTACTCTTCATACCGGGTAATGAGGGCGGAAAACGGTATAGAAGCTGTTGATTGCCTGCGAAAAAACCCTGATGTGAATTTGGTACTCATGGATATCAAAATGCCACTTATGGATGGTTTTGAAGCTACAAGGCAAATCAGGACGTTTATGCCAAATATACCTATTATTGCGCTTACAGCCCATGTTACCGCGGAAGATGAAAGCCTCGCTATTTCTTCAGGCTGCAACGAATACGTTACAAAACCGGTGAGTAAAGCAAAATTACTTGAGATCATTGAAGATTCATTGGCTTTAAATTAGTGAGACTATAATTTCAGGAACGTGAGTGAACTGAAATTATCTGGTCGAACTGATCCCGAGCGATGGTTGCTGAGCTTTTGCCGAAGCAAGTCGAGGGATATCCAGGGTCTTATTCCTCTCCCCTGTAGTGATAATTAGAAGAAATCTTACGATGATCGCTCATCTGTTTTCGGCAAGGTAGTTCACCTGATAATTTCAACCCTGGTGAATATATGACTGCCGAAATTCTTTAAATCCGGACTTTTCGGTTTATATTCTTATTTTTGCTTTTATTATGCCAGGCAGCAGGTTTTATCAGAGAATTCATTCGTGGAGATTGCGACATATCTCAGCACGGAATTTCGTATTAATACTCAGTCTTATTGCGGGTATTCTGGGTGGCCTGGCAGCCATTGCCCTGAAAAATGCCGTTCATCTGGGCCATTCGCTTTTACTGACTGTGATTTCAATTAAGAGCTTCAACCTGCTCTACCTGGTTTTGCCTTTTCTGGGTATACTCATCACCTACCTTTTTGTTAAGTATATTGTAAAAGATAATATAGGGCATGGCATCAGCCGTGTACTTCAATCCATTTCGAAAAGCAACAGCATCATTAAAGCGCACAATATGTTCAGCTCGCTGATCGCGAGTACCATTACCGTGAGTTTCGGCGGCAGCGTGGGACTGGAAGCACCGATAATACTTACCGGTTCAGCAATAGGTTCAAACCTGGGCCGCTACCTGCGCCTGGATTACAAAACCATTACCCTGCTGGTAGGTTGCGGCGCTGCCGGCGCGCTTGCCGGTATTTTTAAGGCACCGGTTGCCGCGGTCATCTTTTCATTGGAAGTCCTGATGCTTGACCTTACTATGGCGAGCCTTATCCCGCTTCTGATCTCATCAGCCTCGGGCGCCATTTTAGCGTATTTCTTTATGGGAAGTGATGTGCTGTTCTCATTTGAAGTCACCGCTCACCCTTTCACTATGCGTAATCTGCCGTTTTATGCGTTGTTAGGTTTGCTTTGTGGATTGGTATCTATCTATTTTACAAAGGCTAACATGTCGATCGAGAAGCAGTTTCAGCGTATTCCAACAGGCTTTCTGCGCATGGTAACCGGTGGTATTATTACAAGTTTGCTGGTATTTCTTTTCCCTCCTTTATTTGGCGAAGGCTACGAAACGCTCAACAACCTGCTGGATGGAAATGGAATGCGAGTACTTGACGGGAGTATATTTTCCGCTATGGGAAATAACTATTTCCTGTTACTGTTTTTCCTTGTCCTGATCTTAATATTTAAAGTAGTAGCTATGTCGGCAACTACTGGTGGAGGTGGAGTAGGAGGGGTGTTTGCGCCATCACTTTTCATGGGTGGGGTTACAGGTTTTTTCCTGAGTAAAGCGGTAAATTTCTTTATGAACGGTCGTTTACCCGAAAGCAACTTCGCGCTTGCCGGTATGGCCGGTGTAATGGCTGCGGTAATGCACGCGCCTCTTACCGCCATTTTCCTTATTGCTGAAATTACGGGTGGTTACCAGTTTTTTGTGCCATTAATGATAACTTCTGTAGTCGCTTATCTAACCATTATTCCGTTCGAACCTCATTCAATTTACGCAAAACGGCTTGCCGAAACCGGCGAACTTATAACGCATGATAAAGATAAAGCCGTATTGTCACGACTTTCGATAGAACGACTGATCGAAAAAAACTTTATCACTACAGGTCCGGATATAACGCTGGGTGAATTTGTAAAGCTGGTTGCCAAATCGCAGCGAAATGTTTTCCCGGTTATCGATGAAGAAAATAATTTTCTTGGCGTTATTTTCATCAACGAGATCAGGCATATAATTTTTGAGCATGACCAGTACGATACGGTGTATATCCGCAACCTGATGTATATGCCTGATACTATTGTTGATCAGAAAGCAACAATGGAAGATGTTGCCCAGAAGTTTGCTGAAACCTCACATTATAATCTGCCGGTATTGAAGGATGGAAAATATATCGGTTTTGTATCCCGTGCCAATGTTTTTTCGGCTTACCGCAAGCTGGTGAAAGATTTTTCGAACGATTAATCCTTTATAGGAGTCAGGAGTTAGGATTTAGGGGTTGGGGAATCATTACTTTCTTTTTTGATTTTAAACCACAATAGGCACAATAGGGCACATTAGATTTTGGGATTTGTGACTTGGGATTTGGGATTTGCGGCCTGGGTCTTAGTAGCTGGATACCAACGAGCCGGATTGAGAATAGAATCAAATAAAATATTTCTTTCGGTTGAAGCTATAACAAGTGGCTGATTACGAGTTGCTTAGCGGTTAGTCTGCACGAATGATTTTGCGGACGATGAAGCTTCAATTATGTTTCCAGACCCGCCATTTTGTAAAACCTTTAATATGGCGCGTAATTCATTCAATATTAAACTTCTATAGAAATATTCACTTTCCCGCCCAATCCTTTTTCAACAATGTCAAAAAGAGTGCTAAGCGTAATATTACTGCCATTGTTTTCAACCCGGGAAATGTAAGTTCTTTTCTTGTCAACCAATTGGCCTAATTCTTCTTGGGTCATATTACGGGATTCACGTGCTTTCTTTAATAAAAGGCCTATTCTAAATGATTCAACCTCTCTGTCAAGATTGTTACGTCTTTCAGTTCCTTCTTTTCCATAAACCCTGTCTTTGATTTCTGACCAGGTGGAAATATCTTTGTTCTTATTTTCTGTTTTCATAATACTCTTTCATTAAAATGATTGCTTTCTCAATTTCGTTTTTAGGCGTTTTATGTGTCTTTTTCTGAAATCCATTTAGTAGGATAACTAACTTCCCTTTGTCGAAAAAGCAAAAAACACGCCAAATATCTGAACCTAATTGAATTCTTGCTTCATACAGTCCGCTTGTTCCGACGATGAGTCTGAGGTAGTTTGTTGGAATTCTCTCTAAAGTCTCAATTGCTTCTAAAATTTTGAAGATCTTATTCTGAACCTTAATAGGTTGCTCTTTTAAGAAGTCTTCAAAATAGTTTTTGTATGCAATTATTTTGCGGATTTTCTCCATGAGTCATTCAATAATATACAAAGGTAACTTTAAAGTTACAATTCTCCAAATTTTCTTCAATCCGAGTCGCAGAAATATTATGCGCCATAACCGGATAATAGTTTGATTGTTTCCTCCACACTTTCCACAGCTGCCATGCAATAGGTTCCCGAACAAACATAAATCAGCGTTTTTCCTTCAACAAACCGGTTTTCGAAATAGGGTAAGTTGCTCTCAACCTTGCTTCCAAAAACCATAGCGTTGAAAAGGTTTTGCTCCTTCAGTTTTTTAATAATTGAAACTGCTTCGTTTCCAACCACAGCTATCACATATTGATCACCGGCACCTGAAAAAGCAAGCGAAGCCCAGTTTGCGTATGCTGAAGGATATCGGGTAAACCGGCTTTCCATTGATAAAAGCATCTGGTGGACTTTTTCAATATAATCAGCGTTGTGATGGAAAATTCCCAGGGTATTTAACACGTGAGCCATCAACGAATTGCCCGATGCTATTACTCCATCATATATCTCAATCTTACGGGTAAAAACTTGTTTATCCTTATTTTCGGAATACCAGAAAAAGCCTGATTCCGGTTCGTATAAATGTTGAACAACATACGATGCCAGCGACCCGGCTTCGTTCAGCCAACGTTCATCGGTTGTTGCCGAATAAAGTTTTATAAGCGCTTCACAGGTAAAGGCATAATCGTCGAGAAAGGCATTGATCTGAGATTTTTCGTTTTTCCATGTATGAAAAAGCCCGTTATCCGGCCGTTTCAGGTTAATAAGAATGAAATTGGCGGCATGGATAGCCGACTCCAGGTATTCGAGCCTGTCAAGGGCAAAATAGGCATCCACCAGTGCGCTGATCATGAGTGAATTCCATGCTACCAGCATTTTATCATCCAATCCGGGGCGAATACGCTCCGAACGTGCTTTGAGCAGCTGAGCCCGGCAGAAACCGCTTAATGACGATAACTCTTCTGCCGACAGGAAATGCTGTTGGGCAAATAAATCATCACTAACGGGACGAAGCAGAATATTCCGGCCATTCTCCCATAAACCCTTCGCGTCAATACCATAATACTCCCCGGCTAAGGCTGAATAATGGCCTAAAGCTTCATTAAATTCTTCGGCTGACCAGGTGTAGAAAAGTCCTTCTTCTCCTTCACTATCCGCGTCAAGTGCGGAATAGAAAACTCCTTCAGTCGAGGTAAGTTCCCTGTTTACAAACGCTATCGTTTGCTCAATTACTTCTTTGTATAGCCGGTTCTTTGTTTGCTTATAAGCTAATGAATATAAGCTTACAAGTTGTGCGTTGTCGTAAAGCATTTTTTCAAAGTGCGGAACTTTCCAGTCGCTGTCAGTTGAATACCGCGCAAAACCACCTCCTGCCTGGTCGTAAATGCCTCCGCAAGCCATCTTCTTCAGTGTTAAATCTACCATGGTGAGTGCAGGTTCATCTTTCTGAAGAGTACTGTATTGCAACATAAAATTCAAAACTACCGGCATAGGAAATTTGGGAGATCCGCTTAATCCTCCTTTTTCAGAATCAAAGGAGTTATACAAGAGATCAAATACGGAAGAAAAATCGATGGTTGTGTTTGAGGCTACTGACTCAGTGTTCAAAAGGTAATTCTGCCTTGCCACTCCTTCTGCAAGTTTATTTGCCTGTTGTTCGAGGTCCGGAAACCGGTTTTTATACAATTCGCCAATATTTGTCAGTAGTTGTATCCATTGTTCAGGCCTGAAATAGGTCCCACCCCAGAAAGGCTTTCCATCGGGCAATGCGAAGCAATTCAAAGGCCAGCCACCGCTGTTATGTATCTGTTGCACCGCATCCATATAAACATGATCTACATCAGGTCGTTCCTCACGATCCACTTTCACACAAACAAAATTCGCGTTCATCAGGGTGGCTATCTCTTCATTCTCAAACGACTCATGTTCCATCACATGACACCAATGGCATGATGAATACCCGATGCTGATCAATAAAGGCTTATTTCTCCTGCCCGCTTCGTCAAATGCTTCAGCTCCAAAGGGAAGCCAGTTTACCGGATTGTGCGCGTGTTGAAGAAGGTACGGACTGGTTTCGTGTATCAGTTGATTGGTATGGTTCATAGAGCAGAGAGCAGAAATTGTTCGGTATTGTGATAAAAAGCGAAATTAGTTATGTATAGTTAGGAATATTCCTTTAGTAAAAAATGATTTAGTTGATGGCAAGAGGTAATGCAATGTAAATTTAACATATTATGAATCGGAATGTTTATCCCGCCATTTTTAACGCAAAAAATTGTCTTCCCAAATCTGATTTCCGGCTGTTGCATACGTAAACATAAACCATTAAAATGACACATATATTTTATTTTCATTTTGGATTTATTTATATTTGTAAAATGTTTGATGTTCTGCAGTACTTTTAAACTGTACAAACCTGATTGACTGACTATTATTTCTAACCCATTTACTGGATTTGCGCTAATTCCTTACCAGGTAAAATTGATTTCAGATACCTGTTAGTAAAGATATGTTTCATGTGTTCATAATAAGTTTTTATGAATTTTTACTTGGAACTTGCCAACGAGCATTAATATATTGTGGGAAAGAATTTCAACAATCGCTCGTTTCATCTTAAACAATGAATAAATAGGATCCCTATGAAAAAAGGTTCAATTCCAATAAATTTAAAATCGTTCAATTAATACTATTGTCTTTGTTTACATATGGTTTATCTGAAATCACATATAAAAATAAATTACTGGAATTTTCTTGTTCTTATTTTCTTTGTTTTTGTGTTTCAGACTGGTTTTTCGCAGCAGTATTTCATAAAAACATACTCCATCAAGGATGGCTTACCTACCAGGAATGTTAACGATGCCTGCCAGGATAAAAATGGTATCATGTGGTTTGCCACAAATTTCGGGGTATCAAAATATGACGGTTTTAGTTTCACAAACTACGGCAATAGCAGTGGCTTGCCTGAACAGCATTATAAAAAAATTAAAATTGATGAAAAAGGTGTGATTTGGGTATTGCCCGAAAATCCGGTTGATACCATTGCTTTTTTTATAAACAACAAGTGGGAGAAAATACTCCCTCCTGCCACAATTGTGCAGAATCACCGGATGAACTCGTTTGATATACTATATAAAAATGATGGGGCAGTACTCTGCATGGGAAATTATGACGGATTTTATATTTACGAAAACAAGGCCTGGACCCATTTCAAAATATCGGATGATAAACGGCTGAACAATGTTTATTCTGTTATCTCCCAAAAACAAGGTTTTTATCTTTCCACAAAAATCGGAATTTGCCTTTTCGAAAACGGTAAAACCGACTGGAGCCTGAATGCCCTGATAAAGCCTTATGGGCCCGAAGTTGTTGCAATTAGTTTTGAAAACAAGCATCTGGCGGATGAAAAATTATGGGTATTGAATGAAAAATGGATAGGGTATATTCAGCGCAACAGATTTACACTGGTTAGCAATAAATTTCAATTGCAGCACCCTTCAGTTTATTACAATACTTTTATGGAAGCCGATAAAAAAGGCAACGTTTTCTTTGGTAACAATTGGTCTAAATATCTGATTACTGATTCAAGTGATATTCCTGTACCCTTAATGATTTCGAATGGATTCACTTCGGATGGGGCAAATTCGGTATTTATTGACCGTGAACAGAATATTTGGTTCCCGGATACAAGAGGTATAAGCAGGTTTAATAACTTCAAGATTAAAAGTTACCTCGAAAAAAACGGAATGCGTGAGAATGAAGTATCGGCAATCTGCGAAATGAATGACGGAAAGATCGTTTTGGGCCATAACAAAGGTTTATCCGTTTTCGATAATAATACGTTTAAAACCATTGGTTTCCCCGAATCAGAACAGAAAAACATGAGAGTTCTTGATATGATGAAGGACAAATCAGGAAATATATGGTTCGCTTCCGTTGGTCCTGGCCTGGGGAAGTTACAAACAAACGGAGCTATTAAATGGTATAACTTTAATACGAATACTATTACATCGGCAGTTTTGCAGGATAAAGCAGGTAAAATTTGGGTTGGTATCGACGGAAAACTTTTTTTTCTGCTAAATGACCAGCTTGTTGAATATCAGCATAATGATCAGATTAAAAGCACTTTGCGAAAAATATTCCGGGCTGATGATGGGGGGATTTTTCTTGCAGGCTCCGGTGGGCTTTGGTATGTGCATGATGATGTAATCAGAAAAATTCCTTCACCAGCCGACAAGAAAGCGGATAATGTTTATTCCTATTTTAAGGACAGCAAGCAAACTGAGTTTGTTGGTACTATTCATGGACTTTATGTGATTGAAAATGGAAGGATAACAAAGTTTAAGAAAAACGGAATTGAAATTAGCAGCCCGGTTTTCTTTATTTTCCAGGATCACAAAGGCTTTTTTTGGATTGGTTCCGATAATGGCGTTTACAGGTGGGACGGGGGAAGCAAACTGGATATTTATAATTCAAATAACGGGCTGGCAGGATGGGAGACCAACCGGTCTGCAGGAATATCCGATTCCAAAGGCCGGATATGGATCGGTACTGATCGCGGACTTTCCTGCTTTGAAACGGGTTTTGATCAGAATGTTGTTCCGACACCTGTAATACATCTCCTATATGCCGAAGACAGCAGAGGCATTCAACATTCATTATCAAGGAAAATTTCAATTAATTATACTGATAATAGTGTGCAGTTTCAATTCAGGGCAATTTCCTTTTATAACGAAGATTTAATAGAATACAAATACAAACTCGAAGGATTCGACGAGGAATGGCAGGATATAAACCAGCCCTTACTTGGTAAAGTAAGATATATAGGATTAAAACCAGGTAAATATGTGTTCTGTGTAAAAGCTAAAAATATATCGGGAGCCTGGACCGAAGTTGAACGATCCTATCCGATACGGATTACTCCGCCGGTTTACCTTACATGGTGGTTCCTGCTTCTGGCACTCATCGTAATTGCTGCGATTATATACGGATTTATCAGAATTAATGTCCAGAGAATACATAATTCGAAGTTAGAAAAGGAAATAGTTGAGCGAAAACGTATTGAGCAAGAACTTACCGAAAGCAGGCAAAAATTCCAGGATCTTGTTGAATTGCTTCCCGAAACTATTTATGAAGCCGATTTTAGTGGTAAATTGGTTTATCTGAATGATACAGGATTAAGGCTTTTTGGCTATCAACATAAGGATGTTGATTCGTATATTCTTATTGATCAGCTTGTTGCCTCCGATAACTATGAGGATATACATTTGCATATGGAAGCCGTTTTTAAATATAAGAAATCGGACAGAGCCATTATGACCGGCATCACAAAAAATGGCGACACTTTCCCCTTTTCAATTCATACCGTTCCGATACTATCTGATAACAGGTGCATTGGAACAAGAGGCGTGATCATTGACCTGACAGAGCAAAAGAGATTTGAAGATAAAATACAAAAAAATGCCGAAGATCTCCAGGCACTTAATAACAGTAAAGATAAGTTATTCTCTATTATAGCCCATGATTTACGGAGCCCCTTTACTACTTTCCTTGGATTCACTGAAGTGCTGGACGAAGAAATTGATACTCTTCCTAAAGATGAGCTGAAGACCATTGTTACATATATGCGGAATTCAGCAAATAATTTGTATCAGCTTTTGGAAAACCTGCTCGAATGGTCACTCTTACATCGCGAAATTACCAGGTTTAAGCCTGAAAAAGTACTACTCCTTCCATTAGTAAAAAATTGTACCAATACTATAGCTGATACGGCGAAGTTAAAAGGTATTAATTTGAAGATTGAAATTCCTGAAGAGCTGAAAGTTGAAGCTGATATTCATATGCTTCAGACCATTATCCGAAACTTATTGTCGAATGCTGTAAAATTTACCCCGGGTGATGGTTCTGTTCAGATTTCTGCATTTACCAGGGAAGAACATTTTGTAACCATAGCTGTTAAAGATACCGGAATAGGTATGAATACTGAACAGCTGCAACGAATATTCCATTTTGATGTCAATAATAAAACAAAAGGCACTAATGGGGAACTCTCAACCGGGCTGGGACTTATACTTTGTAAAGAATTTGTTGAAAAACACGGTGGCAAAATATGGGTTGAAAGCGTAGAAAACAATGGAAGTACTTTCTGTTTTACAATAGGCGGTAGTAAAGTCTAAATATATTTTAATGAGCCAGTATATTGATAATGAAAATCATACTATCGGCCAACTCAAAAAAGAGTTGCGGGATGTTAAGCATGCATTTGAATCACTGAAAAAAAAGTATGAAAACGACTCATCTGTAATCCGGCTCAGGCAAACTGAAGAAGCAAAACATATTAAAGACCTGGTAATTGAATCATCAATAAATCCAATTGCTGTTTCTGACCTTCAGGGTAATCTTACTAATGTAAATCCTGCATTTTTTAAAATGCTGGGGTATAGTTCCGGCAGTGAGATTATTGGGAAACCAGTTGCTGAATTCTGGCATTCCGGTAAAACAGCAAGTGAAATAATAGACGCCATCAGGCTGAACGGAAGTTGGACAGGTGAATTGGAAGCTCAAAAAAAAGACGGATCTGTTTTTGATATTCTGGTTTCAGCAAGTCTGGTGAAAAACCTTGCCGGTGAGCCGGTTGCTATGCTTGCTTCATTTGCTGATATTTCAGTAAGTAAACATGTCAATAAAATTCAATCCGCCAGTGAAACCAGTTACCGTGAATTATTCAACAATGTTAATGATGCTATCTACATTCAGGATGAGAATGGTACCTTCCTGGATGTAAATGAAGGTGCCGTAAAACTGTACGGATATCCGTATGAAGTATTGGTTGGTAAAAATCCTTCTTTTGTAGCTGCTCCTGGCAAAAATGACATGGAGACAATTGCGGCTATGATTGAGAAGGCCTTTGCCGGCGAACCACAGCAATTTGAATTCTGGGGTCTGAGGTCAAATGGCGAAATTTTTCCAAAAGAAGTGCGTGTTGTCAACGGCACGTACTTTGGGAAAAAAGTAAATATTGCTATGGCACAGGATATCACCGAACGCAAACAAGCTGATGTAGCTTTGCAAACCAGCGAAAGGCGTTTCAGGGAACTTATTGAACTTGCCGTCGACGGTATTTTAATCGGTTCGCCGGAAGGCGTTATCATCCAGGCAAATACCTACATGCAAAAGCTAACCGGCCGAACGCTGAAAAACCTGATCGGGATTAATATAATTGAATTATTCGATCAAAAAGTATTGAAAAACAAGCCATTGAGATACGATTTGTTGAAAAAAGACAAAACGGTAATCAGTGAGCGGGACATACTTCGGCGTGACGGCAATATTGTCCCTATCGAAATGCATACTAAAATGATGCCAGATGGGACTTACCAATCTATCATACGCGATATTACTGAACGTAAAAAGTCGGAAGAAACACTCAGGCAAAGCGAAGAAAAGTATAAATCATTGGTAGAATCTACTTCTGATATAATATGGGAAACCGATGCTGATGGCTTGTACCGATATGTTAGCCCACAGTTTGAGATTATCCTGGATTATAAACCAGAGGAAACCATAGGGAAATCACCTTACGACTTTATCTCTGATGAATTTTTATCGGAGATAAACGCCAGGATTGAGTCGACAGAAGAAAATACGCTTCCTTTTTACCTTTTGGTTAATAAATATAAACACCGCGACGGGCATCTGGTACATGTTGAAACCAGTGGTGTCCCGGTTTATGATCAGTCCGGAAAAATTTCAGGTTACAGGGGTGTGAGCCGGGATATCAGCAAACGCTATCTGGCGGAAAAAGAATTACGTAAACTTTCCGCAGTAGTTCAGCAAAGCCCGAACACAATTATTATAACAGATCTTGATGGGAAAATGGAATATGTGAACCCGGCAGGCTGCAATATTTCGGGCTATAGTTTTAATGAATTAATCGGGAAAAGTCCAGCCATATTTAAATCTGGTGAAACAACCCAGGATGTATATAAATCGTTATGGCGAGCTTTAAAAGCAGGAAAAGAATGGAACGGCATTTTTTATAACAAAAAGAAAAATGGCGAAAATTTCTGCGAAAGCGCTTCAATATTGCCTATTAAAGATGCTGAGGGTAAAATAACACATTACCTTGGAATTAAAGAAGATATCTCGAAACGGCTTCAGTCGGAAACTGCATTAAAAGAAAGTGAGGAAAGGTACAGGGAGCTTTTTGAAGCATCACCTGATGCTATAATTCTCGCCGATATTGAAACCGGAATGCTTGTAGATGCCAATACTGCAGCTTGCAATATGCTTGGTCGCACCCTGGATGAAATCAGGACATTACACCAAACCATGATTCATCCATCCAGGTATTTTGAACATTCGAAAAAATCATTCCGGAAACATGTTGATGAAGTCCGTAACATTAGCGATCTGTTTGCGATTGAAACTGTTATTCTTCGTTCGGACGGCACCGAAATCCCGGTTGAAGTCCTTTCCAATACAATGAAACTTAACGGAAGGCAGATTCTGCAAGGTGTATTCCGTAATATTGCTGAACGCAAACAAGCCCGTGAAGAGCTTTTGAAAGCCAAGGAATATGCAGAATCCAATGATAAGCTTAAATCTGCTTTCCTCCAGAATATTACTCATGAGTTGCGTACCCCGCTGAATGGCATTATTGGATTCAGTGAGATGATTACGCAAATGGACAGTTCAGAGGAGGATCGGATTGAGTTCAACAAAATGATTAAAAAAAGTAGTGCCAGGCTCATCAATACCATTACCAATTATATGGATATTTCGATGATTGTGTCGGGAATTACCGAAATCAACAAATACCCCATAAACCTTAAACCTCTTCTGGAAAAAATAACAGACCAGACTTTTGATACTTTTACCTCACGGAATCTGAACCTGGAGATTATATTAAAAACTCCTGAAAATGAGGTCCGGATTCTGACAGATGAGATTCTTCTGACTAAAATAATTTCGCACCTTATTGATAATGCGATAAAGTTTACAAAAGAAGGGTCCATAACCTTAGCTTATGATTTCAAAGACGGGAATCATCTTTTCTCTGTTCGCGATACAGGCCGGGGAATATCAGATGAAACCCTGCCTGTAATATTTGAGATTTTCAGGCAGGCCGATATATCAGCCTCCCGCGAATATGAAGGAAGTGGCTTGGGCTTATCCATTGCAAAAGGATTTGTAAAACTGTTAGGCGGCGAAATTTGGGTGGAATCCTCAAATAGTGAAGGATCTACATTCTGCTTCACTCTGCCTGAAAAAAAATCAATTCCGGCAGAAATAACTGATGTTGAAGTGGCCGCTCAACCCGAAAACCTTATAGTGCTTGTTGCTGAAGATGATGACTCCAACTATAAATACCTGGAAATTGTTCTTAAAAAGGCTTCTTTTAAAGTTTTTAGATCCTACAATGGATTTGAAACAATTGAAATCTGCCGGAACTTTCCGGAAATAAGTATCATACTTACCGATATGAAAATGCCTGGGATGGATGGCTTCGAATCAGCCAGAGAGATCAGGAAAATACGGCCGGATTTGCCAATTATTGCTCTCTCAGGTTTAATTTCTTCCGACGATGAAGCTGCCGCAAGGTTAGCCGGTTGTAATGATTATATAATAAAACCGATAAGTAAAAGTAAATTGCTTGGAACAATTGATAAATTGCTTTATCCCGCTATGTATTGAGACAGCAATTCTTATTCAGGGTGTGAAACCGGGTCGTACTCCGGATAAGAATTATTTATGCACCTTCCTTATAAAATCCTCTACTTCTGTTACTCCGCCCTGGTATATCAGGTACCCATTGTAGGGTTCGCGGGGAGTAGTTTCGTCGTTAATTGGCGCAAGCATTATCCGTTTTACTTCTTCCAGGTCGCTGGTTTGTCCCAACGCCCACCCTAACTTTATATAAGCAACCTCGGGCAGCATATTTTCGGACGGCACAACGCCTAGCGCCATCAGGTCGCGACCTGTATCATAAACAAACATATGCACATATCCCCAAAGCGTTTGAACGGTCATATAAACGGCAACGCCGGCTTTGGCGGCTCTCTCAATTGCCGGATAAAGTGGCTTGTTTACATGTCCCAGACCGGTGCCGGCAATCACTATTCCTTTATATCCATGCTCCACCAGTGAATCAATAATATCAGGCTGCATATTTGGGTAATAATATACGATTGATACTTTCTCTTCAAAATAGGGTAAAATGGTTACTTTTCGGTCTTTTCGCCTGTGGTTGTAAGTTTCCTTAATTGGTTTCAGCCCTTTACGCGTGATGGTAGCTAATGGCGTATCTCCTATTGTACGGAAAGTCGATCGGTACGACGAATGCATTTTTCGCACACGCGTACCCCTGTGAAGAAACCCATATTCATCACTGGTAGGGCCAAACATGCAAACCATAACTTCGGCTATGTCGCCATGCCCGGCGGCCGTACAGGCGTGCATCAGGTTGAGTGCTGCATCGGAACTGGGGCGGTCGCTCGAACGCTGAGAGCCTACAAGCACGATGGGTACCGGTGAATTCTGTACCATAAAAGTAAGTGCGGCAGCAGTGTGATGCAGTGTATCTGTTCCATGTCCGATTACAATTCCATCAACCCCGGCTTCAATTTCTTTGCCAATGGCAATCGCTAACTTTTTGTAATGATCCGGCGACATATTTTCGCTGAAAACAGCGAAGACTTTCTCTGTCGTCAGGTTGCAGATGGATGCCAGTTCGGGAACCGCGCCATACAATTCGCCAGGCGAAAATGCAGGAATAACAGCTCCGGTGCGGTAATCCAGACGCGAAGCAATAGTACCGCCGGTGCCAATCAATTTTACTTTCGGTAATCCTTCGGTATATGGAAATTCTTTTTCAGGAATTTTATAATTTGCTTTTTTATAGCCGGTTTCTTTCATTCCGGCAATGGTGGCGATATCAAGGCCGATATTGTATCCGGTAGGAATTTTCATTACAATATGCCTGTCATCATCATTTTCGGACCGTGGAAGTACTGTTCCTACAAATTCACCACGAGTAGTTTTAATAACAGCCTGTCCCCAAACGCGAACATTGTATTTCTTTAGTACTTCGAGTGCTAAACCTTTGTATCCCTGAAAAATATCGTCAGTCATTTTAATTTTCGATTTTTGAAGTACGATTTACGATTCTATTTCTAATCCCTATCCTGCAATCCCTATAACCTAACCTGGACAAGCCAGAATTAAAAAGTAATGAAAAACATAAAACACAGAATAATAAACACTAAAGTAAGGGAGCGTGCGATACTTTTGCATTTTGTGTTTTGTGTTTAATGTTTTTAATTTCTTCCTGAAATATTGTGCCAGAAAAAACATCAACTTAAAAGATTAGATACTAAAACCTAAATCCAAATTCCTAATCCCTTACAGCTTCATGCAACTCCCTCAGACTCATATTTCCTTCAGCCTGCCGGCGCAATTGACCCATAATCCAGTTATGCTCTACATCCGGTCCTTTTGAAAGCCTTATTTCAGCAAATTTATTCCTGAGGAAAGGGATTTTCGAAACAATCTGTTCTTTAGCAACGGCTTTATAATTCATACTAGTAAGTGCAGATTCGAATTCCATTTTAGGATACTGATACACTTGAGGTAACATACGCCGGGCAATGCTTATGTCTAGATTCCGTTGCTTTATAAACCGTAGTAAAGCGTAGATGATCTTATAATCAAATTCGGCAGTTGGTTTGTATTGTCCTTCGACCCATTTTACCGCGTGCCCGAAGAATTTGCCAACAAAAGCAGGATTCAAATCCAATTCGGTTATGATCCTTTCGATTAGCGGGAACAGGTTCTTTTTGAAAATATAGGTGTAGCAGTCTTCCGGAATATTCCAGTCTTTCAGTCGTTTATAGCGTAAAATAACTTCTTCCGGCTGGTTTTTACTTAATGATTCTATGTAATCGTTTTCCAATGGAATCGGCGCTGAATCGGTATCCGGATACATGCGGTCGGCGCCAGGTAATACACGCTCGAAAATAGTAGTTCCGTTTTCGAATGATTTACGGGTTTCGGGCGGAACACCTGCAAATGCCATACGGCAGCGTTCCTCAATGGTTTCGATTGCTGTTTTAATATCTTCTTCTGGTCCGCGGAAAATTAGCTGAGCGTCATTTTCAGATGGTTTCAGAAGAATATTTGCTTTTTCCCAATCAACTGGTGTAAATAATGGATCTATTTCCTCGCTATGAGTCATATTGGGAAATTCAATGCAAGCAATTACCTTTAGCCTTTCACTAAGTTCGTTAGCAAACATTTTGCCCGGCTGTGTGAAATGCGAAAGAATTCCTTTAAATCCCGGCAGGTTTACGGCTACAAGTTTAAATCCATTGGCTTTGGCATCTTTCGTAAATCCATTTTTCGAATTGAACGCATGTAAATCCAACAAAACATGAGTCAGGTTCCATAGTTTACAATCCGGGAAACGGGCATTCAGCAAATCCCGGATTGACAACAACGCCCATTGGCGGAAACATTCGTTATGAGTAAGTTCAGGTATCCAGCGGCTATGAGCTACACCTTTTATTTCGACCCTGGTGCCGCCTTTGCAGCTCACATTCACATCCTGGCGGCCGGCACCAATTCCTGTGCGCACCTTGCCTGTGCTACGCCCCAGGAAACGGATATAATTACAGGCCTCCTTTACCTCATCAGGATTGGTCATATCCGGATAGGTAACTGTTTCGATGAGCGGCATTCCGAGGCGGTCAGTCCGGTAAATCCTTGTGTGACCGATATCGCTTACTTCGCGGCACGAATCTTCTTCGAGACTGAGCTGGATAAGGCGTATTTTTTTATTCCTGAGCGGTATTTCACCCTCAACGCCGATTATTGCCGTTCGCTGAAATCCTGTAGGAATACTCCCGTCGAGGTATTGTTTTCGCGTAATATGCACTTCGCCAACTATATTCAGTTTCGATACCAGTGATATTTCGATGGCGATGGATAATGCTTCGCGGTTGAGGGGAAACGGTGGCGTATCATCAACTTCATACGTACAGCTTGTTTTGCTTTTCAACCTGTAAATGATATTTTTACGGGTTTTGAACTCCATCAGAGCAGTGCCGTCGTATTCGCCCAATTCGCTCAGGGTTGGCCGCATATGCCTGATTACTTCGGCATCGAAATCGCCTGGTTTCTGGTATATTCCGGCCGGGCAACGGCAAAAAAGTTTTTGAGATGTTTTTAGTTGCTGGTGTACTTCGAGTCCCGACATAAAACCAAGGCGATCGTATGTTTCCTGTGTGGATTCCCCGCGGGTAACATAACCGGTTTTGTGCCTGGTTTCTTCGTAGTTGCGCTTTGGATCTATATTCTGAGCCATTTGAAAGAAAGGTTTAAACCGGCTCAAATGTAGAAATATCTTTTAATCACGCAAGATAAATATTTGAATTGTTTTTAAATGATTTTCAGCAAAAGTTAAAACCTCTTAATTTACTGCTGACTAATCCAAAACATCAATTTGCCCTGTCTTACTATTAGCTTACATTACTTACCTTTGCAGCCGATTTGAACTGATTATGTCAAAAAAAACCATCTTCCTTGTATTTGTAATTTCATCGCTGATACTTTTGTCAGTGCATCAATCTGTGCACGCTCAAAAAACCCGCATACGCATGACTGCAGGAGAACTGAGGCATTCGAGCAATCTTGGCGACATGACGAGGGCACTTAATAATCCTGTTTTTGAACATGAGGGAGCATACCTGTATTGCGATAGTGCCTGGTTATACGAAATATCCAATACAATGGACTGCTATGGCCATGTGCGTATTAAATCGAGTGATACCTTAAACCTTTTCGGGAAATTTCTTCATTATGACGGCAATACTAAAATGGCTGTTGTTCGCGACGATGTGAAACTGGTTGATAAACAAACTACCCTCACTACGAATATAATGAATTTTGACCGTAACACGAATATTGCAAGCTATACTACCGGTGGTAAAATGGTAAATGGCGACAATATACTTACCAGCCAGCGATGTTTTTATTATACCAGCCAAAAACTGATGTATTTCCGCGATGATGTGGTACTCACAAACCCGGAATATAAAATCAACTGCGATACATTGAAATACAATACAGTTTCGAGGATATCCTATTTCCTGGGCCCTACCATACTAAAAGGCAAGGACAATTACCTGTATTGTGAAGATGGTGAATACAACCGTGCAACAAGTAAATCGAGGTTTAGCATAAATGCGTTGTTGGTTGATGATAACCGCCGCTTAACCGGCGACAGCCTGTATTATAACGAGAAACTTCATTATGGGAAGGCTGTTAATCATGTTGTAATGACTGATACCATCCAGGATGTAATTATTAAAGGAAACTTTGCCGAATACTGGCGTATCAAAGGCTATACCCTGTTTACAAATGAGGCGGTTGCTATTATGGGTGATAAAGCAGACACGCTTTATCTTCATGCAGATACGTTAAAAGCTACTTTTGATACAACCAGAAACGAGACTAAAGAATTATTTGCATACCACAACACCCGTTTTTACCGGAATGATATCCAGGGAGCCTGCGATTCGCTTCATTATAATTTTGCCGATTCACTTATCAGCATGTACCGTATGCCGGTTTTATGGTCGGGTAAAAACCAGCTTACCGCTGATACCATGCGTATACTGACGGGCAAAAACCGCATCAGGGAAATATATATGAACAGCACTGCTTTTATTGTTTCGAAGGATACAACCGAAGCCTATAACCAGATCAGGGGTAAGAACATGGTAGGGCATTTCGTGAAAAATGAATTGTCGACGATTGATGTAAACGGAAATGCTGAAACAGTTTATTATGTGCGCGAAGCCGACTTAAAACTGATAGGTGTTAATAAGGCTTCCGGTAGCCGTATGAGGCTGGATGTGAAAGATAGTAAGATTGAGCGCATTTTATATTTTGACAAACCGGCTGGAAATATGTTTCCCGATAAAGATGTCCCCACCGACCAACGCATGCTTAAAGGATTTAACTGGCGCTTTACATCCAGGCCGCTTGAAAAGGATGATGTTTTTCGAAACGTAGATGAGGAATTATACGCGAAAGCCAGGCTGCAATCCAGGGAACAGGTAACGGAACCACCAACCAAAGAACCCACCAAAGAGCCAATTGCGACACCTTCTAAGATGCCGGTTAAATCTCTGAAAACAATAAAAAACCAGGAAGTGAAATAATTTTTAAGTAATTGCTTTCTGATGTAATTTTTTGGGAAATAAGCAAAAATCCTATCGTACAGATATCAGAAATTCAGCCTCAATGTTTTTTAATTGCTCTCTTCTTGTCGCCCCTCGCTTTGTCGCCCCTCGCCCCCTCACTATATCTCTTGTCGCCCCTCGCTTTGTCACCCCTCGCCCCCTCACTATATCTCTTGTCGCCCCTCGCTTTGTCGCCCCTCTCGCTCTATCTCTTGTACTTCCAATAGACTCAGCTTACTTAACCGGCTCCGTGTATATCATTCTCTTTTTGGATGGCGGGAATACTGAGATATTCACATACCGGTAAGGATTGAGCTTCATATCTTCGATCAAAGCATTGAGTTGGGATGCCGATTTATTCAGGTTGTCATACAATTTCTGGTCGTTCACCAGCATGCCGATTGTTCCTTCACCATTATTGATTTTAGTAGTAATAGCTTCCACTCTTGAAAGTACAATGTTAACATTCTTAAGTGTGCCTGCCAGGTTAGCTTTTGCAAGCGTATCGCTTAATAGTGAGAAATTTGTAAGGATATTTGAAATGTTTTCGTCGTTTTTACGAAAATTTTCTGTGATCGACTCAACATTGAACATAATTCGCTCAAGCCGTTTCTTTTGACCATATACCAATGTATCCAGGTTGTAAGTGGTACTTTCAAGATTGCTCAGCGTTGAACGTATGCTCAAGAATGAAGCGGTAATGTTTTTACGTGTATCGGCATTAAAAACGGATTGAAGTACGGTAACCATGGTGTCGAGTGACGAAAGCAGGTTTTCGGCTTTGAGTTTTATTGGAGCAACCTGCTTGTTAACTTCTTCCTGCAGCGACAGTTGTGATCCGCCAACTAATGTATCGCCGTCGAGTGCTTCGGTGTTGGCATCGCTGAATATAATTTCAATATTTTTGGTTCCCAACAAGTCGAGGCTGGTAATGCGGGCAACTGATTTTGAGGGAATAAATACTTTATTGGAAATAGTAAGTTCTATTAAAACCTTCTTTGAATTTTTAGTCAGAAACCTCATATCCGTAACCTTTCCCACTTCAAGCCCGCTTACAGTTACCGAAGCTGCTTCCTGAATACCTGATGTGGCATCATACACAGCATAGAAGGTGCGATTCCTGTTAAATAAATCCTTGCCCTTAATAAAGTTTACACTAATAATGAAAAGCGCTAATGTAACAATACCGAAGGCACCTATCTTGAGTTCACGACTTATCTTCATTTTAATATTCGAAATTTCAGCAAATTTAATACTTTTTTTCTGTTAGTCGCTTTGCTTCTTCATTTGAAATTCGCTCTTTACCTCTGAAAGCAACAATAAAAGCATCCTTATATCCTTTTAAACTTAATTCCTTCCGCCTCTGCAAAGCAGCTTCCATAGTAGTAAAATCTCCGGAAGTATACTTATACGCTCCGCTGTGAAAATACATTTTTACATCACCGACACCACTAAAAATCTTTGAATCAACCGGTTTGGATTCAGTGTACAGCGCAAACTGAACACGAAATGTAATTGCATCCGGATCAGAAATTTTAGTTGTAACCGAATCATTTCTGGCTGTTTTCACAACAACTTCCGGATTTGGATTCCGGCTGTTTTTATTTTTAGGTATTTCTTTTGTTCGGCTTGAAGCAATCAAAGTATCGGAATTTGCCTGTTCAGGCGACCGGTTTTCAGCCTGGTTTTTGTAATCACGCAGTGCTTTAAAAATGGCTTGTGCCATCTGCTCTTGTCCTTTTTCCGACAAAAGAAATTTTTCGTCCTTCATATTACTTATAAAACCGGTTTCAATAAGTACTCCAGGCATAGCGGTTTTGTATAAAACCAGGAATCCGGCTTGTTTTACCCCGCGGTTAAGCATATGAAGATTATCAACAAGCTGATGTTGTACTTTACCGGCATAAGCTAGGCTCTTGTCAAGGAACGCGTTTTGCATCATACTGAAGAATATATTCCCTTCGGCTGAATTTGGGTCAAATCCGTCATATTTCTCAACATAATCGTCCTCAAGCAAAATAGCGGCATTTTCAGCTTTGGCTACTGCCAGGTTGGCCTGGCTTTTATGAAGTCCCATCACAAAAGTTTCGACACCGAAGGCATAGGGCGATTTTGTGGAGTTACAGTGTATTGAAATGAAAAGGTCGGCTTTGTTTTCATTGGCGATCTTAGCCCTGCGGTACAATTCGATAAACGTATCGTCATCTCGGGTCAGGATCACTTTTACATCTTTCATGTTATCGCGGATGTAATCGCGCAACTTGAGAACAATAGCCAGGGTAATATCTTTTTCACGCGAATTTTTACCCAAAGCACCTGTATCGTGACCACCGTGACCGGCATCGAGAACGACGGTATTTACTTTTTGTGCGCTGGCAAAATTCACAAAAAAATATAAAAGGCAAAGAATAAGAAATCTCTGATCGTTTCGTTTTTCCGACATCACCTGATTTTGTTTAGCTTTGCATCGTTGTAAAGAACGCTGGTATTTGAACAATATATTGACAATCAATATTTTGACATGTTTCGGCATATGTTTTGTTCAATAAAGGCTCTAAGTTGTTCTTTACAATCTACTACAAAATTAGCATGTTAACCTCTTTTTCAGCATAATTGGTACCGAAGTTACAAACAAAGCACCGGTTAATAACCATAATCCTGTTCCTGTCAGTATTAATTTCTGTACAGGCGGGTATTTATTTTTCCGGGAGCAAAACACTCTATAAAGTATTTCCGATTGAAGCCGGAAGTCCTGACACTCTTTTGCCCGATGTACCTGATACAACTAACAGGGCAAAACAGGATTCATTAAACTCTAACGTTCCTGAAGTACATATAGTATCAACGGATTCAACAGCCGCTGAAGAAAAAGCAAATATGTTTATGCTCAGTGCCAAAATCGATTATGCATCGGCCGACTCATTGAGCATGGATATCAAAAACAAGCTTGTCTGGATGTATGGCAACGCTAGTATTGAATATGAAGATATTAAATTAAAAGCATCTATAATTTCTATCAGTTTCGATAATAACACCATTCATGCTTATGCAACCGAAGACTCGTTGTGCAATCCTGTAGGAACTCCTGAATTTAAGCAAGGTGATTTAAGTTTTAAATCGAAAGAAATAGCGTATAATTTCACAACACGCAAAGGGCTGATTCAAAGTGTAATTACCAAAGAAGGTGACGGTTATATACATGGAACTGTTATTAAAAAAATTAACGACAGTGTAACTGATGTGGGTAGAGGCGAGTATACTACATGCGATCTGGAAGAGAACCCGCATTTTTCGTTAAAATTCACCAAAGCCAAGGTTTTAAGCGGAAATATGATTATTACAGGCCCGGCCTGGATATCCGTTGAGGGTGTTCCAATACCATTAGGGCTTCCTTTCGGTCTCTTTCCAAACAAAAAAGGGCGCAGTTCCGGATTGATCATACCAACATATGGCGAATCAGCTAAAAGCGGCTTTTACCTGGAAGGAGGCGGATATTATTTCGGACTGAATGATTATTTTGATCTGAAACTCGTTGGTGATATTTATTCACGCGGAGGTTGGGCATTAAAACCGTTTTTAACGTATAAAAAACGATACAGATATTCAGGTAGTTTAGAATTTAAATATGCCAAGACCGTATACGGGACTCTGGGTGACGTTGATTATTCTAACAGAAGTGATTTTAATTTCAGATGGTCTCATCAGCAGGATTCCAAGGCGCGCCCTAACTCGGTTTTCAGCGCAAGTGTGAATCTGGGTTCGAGTAAATACAATACGTATAATCCTTCTACTGTCAGCGATTTCCTTAACAATACCATGCAGTCGAGTGTGTCATATGCCATGCGCTTTGGTACCTGGGGCAACCTTACGGCTGCCGCGTCAGAAAGCCAGCAGACTCAAACAAGGACGATCAATTTGTCGCTTCCTAACATATCCTTCAGTACCAGCAGATTTTATCCTTTTAAAAAGAAAATACCAGTTGGTGCTGCAAAATGGTACGAATCACTTACTCTTGGCTACAGTATGACAATGAGTAATACCCTGAGCACCTACGATTCCCTGGTTTTCAAACCTGGTATTGGCAAAAAGTTTGTGAATGGAATGAATCAGAATATTCCTGTCAGCGTTTCCATAAAATTCCTGAAATTCTTTTCGTGGAACAACAGCGTAAACTATAATGAACGGTGGTACACAAAAACGATACGTAAAAACTGGGTAAATGACACATCTGATTTAGGTGGTTTTATTAACATTGATACACTCAACGGGTTTGCCACTGAACGCGACTATTCGTTCAATTCCTCTGTAAGCACTACTATCTATGGAATGAAAATATTCTCAAAAGGACCTGTGCGTGCTATCAGGCACGTTATGAGGCCTTCGGTCAGCTTTAATTATGTGCCTGAATTTGGTACCGAAAAACTTGGATACTGGCGCTCAGTACAAACTGACGCAAAAGGTACCCTCGCAAAATATTCTATCTTTGAAGGCAGTATATCCGGAGGTGCTCCCCAATATAAATCAGGATCTGTAGGTTTTTCCCTGGGAAATAACCTGGAAATGAAAGTGCGTTCGGATAAAGATACCATTACTGGTACTCAAAAGGTAATGCTTATCGAGAATTTTTCAATTTCAACGGGGTATGATCTGGCAAAGGATTCGCTTCGCTGGTCGGATATTTCTTTGCAAGCAAGCACAACCCTGTTCAAAAAGATACATATCACTTATAATAGCTCATACAGCCCGTATGGGTTATACTCACAGCCTTTTTATGGCTATACCATGTGGGATTCATATACAAACCCATTTTATAATTCAACACTTGGTCCTAAAATCAATACGACGCAGTATTCGATGAACAAGAAGTTGCTCCGCTTTGTGAACGCCGGATGGAGCCTGAGTTTAGGCTACGACCTGAAACCAAAAACAAAGGTTGCTAAAAAGGCTCCTCCCGGTTCTGCTACAAAAGAGGAAATTGAAGATGTTAAAAATAATACGGATTTGTATATAGATTGGGATAATCCCTGGTCGTTGCATTTTGATTATAATTTCAGGTTGACAAGTACGCCTGAATTAACTACAGGGTTAATCAATCGCGAAGTGATTCAAACCTTAGGCGTATCAGGTGATGTAAATGTTACTGAAAAATGGAAATTTTCGGCACGATCAGGGTATGACTTCAAACAAAAGGCGTTTGCGTTTACTCAACTTACTATTTACCGTAACCTTCACTGCTGGGAAATGCGTTTCAGCTGGGTTCCTTATGGTACACAGAAAAGCTGGAACTTCCAGATTAACGCCAAATCCTCCTTGCTCCAGGACCTGAAGCTTACGAAAAAGAAAGATTTCAGGGATAATCTGTAGGGGTGGAACAGAGGTGACTGAGGAACTGTGGGAGAGCGAGAAAAAGAAACAGAAAAGGTGAGAAAAAACATCTCAAATCAGTTCGTAATCCACAATCAGTATTCTGTAATTCAAAAGTCTTATAACTATATTTACCTGCTACTTTTCAGCCATCGGCAAAGAAAATGTGAAAACTGACCCTTTCCCTTCCTGGCTATTAATTGTTAGTTTGCCGCCTTGCTTTTCTGTCATTTCTTTTACTAATATGAGCCCAAGGCCGGCGCCTTGTTCATTTGATGTTCCCGAAAGTGTAAAATGCTCATCAATATTTAAAATCTTCTTTATTCCTTCAGGTGAAATTCCTACCCCGGTATCCGAAATGCTTATTTCCAGTGATTTATGATTACAGCCTTTGGTTTGGTTTTTGGAATTGTATTCACAGATTGCTTTTATTCCCGCATCAAAGGAAACAGATCCGCCAGGGTAAGTGAATTTTATCGCGTTTGTGGTCAGGTTAAGCAAAATCGAATGCACCATTCGCCGGTCAGCATTCACGATATATTTGTCTGTCAGATTGTTGATTAAATTAATATTCTTGCTCTGCGCGTTAGAGTCCAATAAGCTAATAACCGATTCAACATCCTCGCATAAACTGAACTCCGAAGGTTTGTATTCCAGTCTTCCGGTTTGCAATCTCGACCAGTCCAGAAGGTTTTCGAGTAAAGTAAATGTGCTGTACGCCGAATCCCTGACTTTTAGAAGGTATTCATTTATCTCTGCTTTACTCAGGGTATCAATATCGTCAAGAATCAGGTCGGTAAATCCTAACATGCCCTGAAAGGGGCTTCGCAGATCATGCGCAACAATGCTGAAGAATTTATCTTTACTTTGATTCAGCTCATTCAGCTCATTATTTAATTTCGTGAGCTTGTCTTCGGATTCCTTTTGAATTGAGATATCCCGCGCAATATGTAAACTTCCTAATAAATTTTTATCAGCATCAAATATAGGAGTTGTGGAAATATTTAAATACATTTCAAATTTGGGCTCATACAACTCAACCGAATGTGGTTTCCTGTCGTTGATCATATTCAAATGCGGACAATTGGAAATGGTACATCCATGATCGTGCATGAGTTTATTACATGAATGACCGATTAAACTCTGATCACCGATATTAACCCTTTGCCGCATGGCTTTATTAGCCTTCACTACGATATTGTTCAGATCAATCAATGCTACCATATCGGGCATCGAATCAAATATAAGTTCCCAGACATTATTTTCAGGATTTGATAATTGCAAGAAAAAATTATCAATTCTGTCGTCTTGTACCAAAGGCTTCATGCCATCTGACTGATCAAACATATATGAATATTAATTGGTAAATGCGCGTTAAAGCTTTAAAACCCAGGAGATAACTAACGCAAAGATCGAAAAACAGTTGAAATTACTATATTTTTCAAACTAATTATTTGAAATAATGTTCAATCGGCTTTCAAAATCAATTGAATTTAGTAAAGAGTTTTTTTTAGAATTGAAATTGAAAATTAACTCAAAGTATTCTAAACGCTTTGCGCTATAATAACTTGCGAGATTATGGTCTGGAATTTGTGATTGGAGTCTGCAGATTCTTAAGTGATACCGGCCTTAATGCTAGCCTGAACTGTTCAGGAAAAGCCCGACTTAAATTATCTTAGTGATTCTTAGTGATCCAGCAAGGCTCAATGGCTCATAGAGTTCACTAAGTTTGTGAATAGCTCAGGCTAGAATAGTATAATTAATATAAAAAGCTATTTGCTTTCTGAATATACGGAATGTAAAAATAAATCAGTTAATTACTCAGCAATATCGTAAAAATAAAGGTAGTTCCCTGTCCTGGTATACTTTCTGCCCAAATGCGGCCGCCGTTTTTCTCAACCATTTCGTGGCATAAAACCAACCCAAGGCCTGTACCGGGTTCATTGGCTGTGCCAGTAGAGGAATATTGTCCGTTGAGTTTGAAAAGTTTTGGCAAAATTTCTTCGGGTATCCCGATTCCATTATCCGATATACTTATTTCAAGCCACTGGCGATCTCCAGGTTCTGTTGTATTCTTAACCTTAGTATAGTTTATTGGCACCCGGCCTCTGATTACGACTCGTCCGTTGGAATTAGAAAATTTAATGGAATTGGTAACGATATTCTGAATTACAGAGCGTATCATATTGCGGTCGGCTTCAACCATAATATGCGAATCCACTTCATTTATAAGTTTAATATCCTTTTGGGTAGCATTGTTGTCGAGTACCGTTATTACTGAGCTTATTTCGTCATGGATATCAAAAACTGTAGGTGTAAATGGCATTTTCCCGCTTTGAATCCTCGACCATTCAAGCAAATTCTCGAGTAAAGCATAGGTGTGATAGGAAGCATTACGAACATTCGATAAATATTCCTTAACCTGTTCATTGCTCAGTTCATCTAGATCTTCGTACAACAGATCAATAAAGCCGAGTAATCCTTGGAACGGATTCTTTAAATCATGCGCAAATATGCTGAAAAACTTATCTTTACTCAGATTGGATTCAACCAGTTCGTGATTGTGGCGAAGTAATTCGTTCACAACCTTTTTCGTCTCAGTTAAATCCCGTACTGCTGCTATTACTGTTTCCTGTCCTTTATAATTGCTTCTAGTCAGGCTGATTTCGGTTGGAAGAATTTCACCTTTTTTATTCTTTACCATCCATTCATATTTTTGTGGTTCTCCGTTAAGAGTCTTTTCCAGCATCTGGCGGATCAATTCCGAATCATCTTTTCCTTCAGCCGATAAGAGTAACGGATTTTGCCCGATCAGAGCTTCCCGTTCGTAACCATAATATTTCAGAGCACTTTCATTTGCTTCCAGCAGTATTCCTTCCTCTGAAAGAATAAAAATGGGGTCAGCAAAACGATCAATCAGATCACGGAATGATGGTTCAACAGATACGGTATTATCATTTCCGGCATTACTTTCATTCTCTATTACAGTTGATATAGTCTGGATAAATAGTTTATCGAAATTTGAAAGCGTATAGTTAAATGGAAAAACTGCAGTCAGTATCCCGTCAACCACTTTGTTTTTAGTAATAGTAAATCCCAATATAGCCTTAACTCCCGACTCTTCGTTGTACGAGGGTTCCGATTTCAGAAACTCTGTCAGCAATGGTTTCCGGATTACAGAAAGGGTTTCTTTATGATCATTCAGGTAATCAAAAATCTGTTTGCCAAATAATTGAGGAGTGATGCCTTTATTAAATGGAGATTCCCATGCCGCATACGGATGCAACTCTCCTTTTTCGAAGCAGCTGTAAGTACAGGTAATTGCGCCAAGGGTTTCTCCGATCTGGGACACCAGTTTACTGGTTCTGTCACCTGATTGAACTGTGGTATTGCTTAAAATTTCAACTAAGCGCGAATGCCGTACATCTTTTTTGTGTAAAAGTCCAATTTCAGGATCTGCAACAGGAGCTTCGCGGAAAGTTACCAGTATATAATTACCGGAAATGCTATCATTGGCAATTGGGGCAAAAGTTATGGAGGCATAAAATGTTTCAGTTAATCCTCTTTTTACGGGGAATTTTCCTGTTTTCTGGTTATTGCCTCCATTCACTGTATTTGACAGCATAAAATATGCCTCATCAATAAACTCATAGGCTATATAGGATTGAAAGCTGCTTCCAATTACTCTTGCTTTATCTGAAATACCGAAAAAAGGAATAACATGATCAGAACAGTAAATTATACGGCCTGTTTGATCACAAACAAAAGCAGCATCAGATAAAGCGTTTACCAATTGGTAAACCGAAATCTCCGACACTGATGATCTGTATTTACTTGTAAAGTTTTCGTCCATTATCTGAGCTATATGAAGTATCCAAGTTTTTTCCTTTGTCAGGAAAACGCAGTAAACCGAAAATCAACAACCTTGCCAAGGTTAATTGTAATTATAAATAAAATCATATGTGGTTATTATACAGTCTGTTACAGTGCAAAAAAAATTACTTTTGCTATGCGTATTGAACAATTGACATATAGGGTAAGCAGGCCATTTTGGGACACATCTGACCCAAAATCAGAACAAATACTCGAAGTATTGAGAAAACCGGCTTTGATGGGTAACGATTACTCCTTATGCGGAGGCATTATTATTGATAAAACTTTTCCCGGAACCAGCGGTTTAATTTTAGTAATAAATAATCAGTTGTTTAGCAAATGCAAATAATACTTCCACACATCATATTCAATATGTAAAAATAGTAAATATTTTAATTTGACAATGGCAGATCGAAACAATTTGATGACTTATTTCAAAAAATTAGTTAATTTCCTCTCTGTATTTCAAAAAAGAGAATTAGAATTTTCTTAATACAATACAATGTTATCAATAAGCCTGACTTTGCCAATGAAAGCAGCCACACAAACCACGGCATGCTCCACATCCTGCCAATCCTCGAACGGTAAAAGTGTTTCAGTATCGACTATACTTACATATTCAACCCTGAAATAATGATTTTCCTGTATTTCTCCAGTCACAAGTTGTTTAACGCCGTCGGGAATAAACCAGGAATAGTTTTCTTTTACGCTCGAAAGAGCTTTGAAGATAACCGGTGCTTCGGCCCGTTGCTCAGGAGTTAACCTTGCGTTACGAGAACTCATAGCAAGTCCGTCAGTTTCGCGAACAATAGGGCAGGGTACTATCTCAACAGGGATCTGTAACAAGCTAACCATTTTATTAATAATAGCCAGTTGTTGAAAGTCTTTTTCGCCAAAGTATGCTTTTGTAGGTGTTACAATTTCGAAAAGTCTTTTTACTGCTATCGCTACTCCATTGAAATGGCCAGGTCTGAACTTGCCTTCCATTACTTTGTCGAGCTGCCCGAAATCAAATTCTGTTAAATCCGGTTCAGGATACATTTCATCCGCTGTTGGCGCAAAGACAAGATTACAGCCGGTTCCTTCAAGTTGTTGAATGTCCGCGTTAAGGTTTCGCGGATACTTTGCTAAATCTTCCGGATTATTGAACTGTATCGGGTTCACAAAAATGCTTACTACAACAAAGTCGTTCTCAAGAGCGGCCCGCCTGATCAGTGTAAGATGTCCTTCGTGAAGAGCGCCCATGGTTGGGACAAAGCCAATGGTTTTGCCTTCGGAAATCTGTTTTTGAATGGCAGTCTGTGTTTCGGTAATGGTATGGGTAAGGTTGATCATTTATTTCCGTTCGAAGGTTATTGTTTCAGATTTGTTGGATTCCGGTTTGGTATTTTCCGGTTGTCGGTTTCATGGAAGCAGGCTGTTGATTGGTATCAGTAAGGGCATAAGTGAATATCAAGGCTGGCTAAGTTTGCTTCTGAATATGCTTTTGCCATCGGAATAGTCGGATCCTACAAGAAAAGTCCCTTGTTTTGAAACAAGGAAGTTGTTGATATTAACCATTTTACTCCAGATATTATTTGTAATATTTAACGTGTCGCCATTTTGATTTACCTTATAAAGACCACTGGAGGTCAAGAAATAAAGGTAGTCAATAGTACTTGATATTTTATTTAAATCATCCAAATTATGGGGGGCGTGGTTCAGTGTGCAAAACAACGACCACGATACATTTGTAATGTCCGATTTATATACCTTCGGAATCGATTCACCACCTGTTATATCAACCAGGTACAGGGCGTTGTCCTTCAAAATAAATCCTGTTTTATGAAAAAACTGGTTGGTATTGGTAAACAGTTCCCAGGTTGTGCCATTATCTTTCGAAAGTAATAAATCTTTGTTGTCGTCGAGCAAAAGTATTTTGTTGTTGTCAATCCTTTTTATTTGGCGGATACCTTCCGAATACCACCGTGCATTGGATTCATTGATATGAGAAATGGAAGTTTTGTTCCATGTCTCACCTTTATCATCCGAACGATAAATAGTTTTGAATAAGAATTCACATGCGAAAAGTGTTTGATTATCAATACTAAAGCATTTGTCCATCATGCCATCTATTACTTTTTTCCAGCTTTTACAATCGGAAGATTTAAATAATCCTTTGTCGGTTGACAGGAAGAAATTTCCATTTGCATCCACCGTAAGATCATGCACGTGCATATAGGCAGTGCAATTAGATGTTTCAGTCCATGTTTCTCCATTATCTGCTGACGAATAAATTAAATAGTCAGAGTATGAGATTAGTAAGGTATAAAAGATGCCACCGGGATGTTCAATAAATTTGAGGACATGCGAGAGATTGAACTTTAACTCTTCCACTTTTACCGGCAATCCGCATACCCTGTTCCATGGATTATCCCTGGCAACAAGTGCTGATATTTGAATCGTATCAATCGGTTTTTCAGCCGAATCAGATACAATGACAGCCGCATTCTGAATACCTTCTTTGCAGCCTAACATCCAATAAACCAGGTAAGTGCCCGAAGGGTAAAACCCATTTCGGGAAATCAAATTTCCATCAGTTGTAATTAATGCTATGCTGGCCCTGTTATATAAAGTACCTTCCGGACTGGTAACTTTAATTGTTATTGGATTAGCCAGTTCCTGATTTATAAAGCCATTTTGTTGATTGCCTGATACGATCTCTACTTTAAATTCGGGTTTGGGCGTTTTGGGGGTATCCTGCGTTTTCTCTTTTGTACAAGAAGAAATCAAAAAAACTAAAACGAAAAAATATAAAAGTCTCATACTTCATAGTATTAAAGTGTTTAAAATGTCCGAAATAAACTTTAAATTTAATAAAAGTTCTGTTTCAATAAAGTCTATTTTGATAAAACATTCAGAATTTCTTTCTCCATCAAATCCGCCGGCACCTCAACAATACGACCAAGTTCAGTTTTATTGCGATAAAAAATAAAGGTTGGTACCAGTTCTATTTTCAAAGCATCTACATTGGTTCCAGGCGCTTTTTTTGATCGGTCAACGCAGATCAGGGTAAGGTTTTTGTAAGGGAAGTCCAGGTTATCCATAATTTTATAAAACCTTGGAACCCATTCCTTGCTGTCGCCGCACCAGCTTGCCATTACTAAAGTCACTTCAATGTCATTCAACTTTCCTGTAAGCTGTTTCATGGTAACTTCATCCGCTTTGTAAATCTGGTATTCAGCCTTGAAGGCCGAATCAAAATTACTGTTCACGCTTGCAAATCCATCGCGGTTGCAATACCCGATAAGCATTTCATTCCCTTTCTTCTCATCCAGAGCCTTTTGATTCATTTGGGCGAAGGTCATAGCCGGAAGGAGTATAAGAGCAAGAAATAACAGGTTTTTCATTTTGTTTGAGGTTAGATTCGCGAATAAGGTTAGTGCATTATGATTCCACATCTGACATTCTTTCATTTATCAAGATGTCTGTTTTATAGCAAAACTATATTATTCCTGATGGCTTTATAGCAAAACTATATTATTCCTGATGGCGAATTTTACCAGGTCAACGGTTGTTTTAAGCTCAAGCCTGGCCATAATATGATTTTTATGTGACTCAACCGTACGGATACTGATAAATAGTTTATCGGCAATCTCCTGGTTAGTCATGCCTTCGGCAAAAAGCTTCAGGACTTCTATCTCACGTTTTGACAGCAGATTTTCATTGTTTTCGTCTTCCTGTGAGTCAGATTTTGCCTTTTTGATATAACTCTTCAGAATTACATTCGAAATGCTTTCGGCAAAAAACTCTTCCCCCCGATGAATAGCATAAATCGCTTCTATTAACTCTTTCCGTGAAGTGTTTTTAGGCAAATATCCTCTTGCCCCGGAATTAATTGCGTTAAAAATAAATTCTTCGGAAGTGTGCATCGAAAGAATCAGGATGCGGATCCCAGGATAATCGTTGTGAAGCTTCTTTGTAATTTCTATGCCCGACATTCCTGGTAATGCAATGTCAAGCACGGTAATGTCGGGTTGCGATTTCCTGAGTAATTCAAATAAATCCTTCGCATCGGCAGCTTCACCTATTATTTCGAAACCCGTTTCTCCTGCCAGTAAATTGGCAATTCCTGTTCGTACCAGTTGATGGTCATCCACCAAAATCAATTTAATCTTTTCCATTTTCAATGTCGTAAGGTATTGAAACCTTTATTGTTGTGCCATTACTTGGCAGACTGTTCACTACGAATTCGCCGTCCAGCAAATTCGTTCTTTCGCGCATATTCTGCAAACCATTTCGCTGGGCAAAACAAACCGGGTCAAATATAAAACCTTTTCCGTTGTCAGATACTTCTAAAGTAACTATATTATTTATCCGGCTGAGTTTTAGCAATACCTGAGTGGCTCTTGCGTGTTTTGTGATGTTGTTCAGTGCTTCCTGTGCAATACGGTAAATATAGATCTGCGACTTTTTAGACATTCTGTCCAGTGAACCTTCATTTTCAAAAACAGCTTTAAACCCAGCCAAAGACCCCAGTTCGGAGCTAAGCGCTCTCAAAGTCGAAACAATTCCGAACTCGTTCAGGGCTGCCGGTAATAGTGCATTGCAAACTCTTCGCACTTCTTCAATCGTGATGTCAATCATGTTTTTGGCGGAGTCAATTCCGGCCCTCATCATCGAATAATTCTGCGTTTCAGCATTTTCGAGCTGCAGCTTAACGGCAATAAGCGATTGACCAATACCATCATGCAATTCACGAGACAGGCGGTTGCGTTCCTGGTCCTGCCCATCAATTACAGAACGGAGCCTGCGAAGCTTTTCGCGTTGCAATTCATCTTCCTGTTTCCTGATCCGCTGAAAAATATTGCTGAGAGTTTGATTCAGTTCAGCAAAAACTCCTTTTCCTCTGGTGTCAATTTTAATTAATGATCCGTTTTCAATATTCAGAAGGTTATTCCGTAAATTTTTTATTTGATTTACAGTTCTCATATTTAGTAAGACAAGAGCTGTTACAAGCACGAACACCACAGCGCTGCTTATACTTACGCCCGTTTCCCAAACAATAACACTCCAGAGTAACAGGGAAATTAATAAAGGAGGTAAAACAAAATTGAAGTAAAGCTGTTTCATAAATCGGATTTCATTTCAGGGCATTTAGCTGAAGCCTCAAAATTAGTCAGAAAATATATAGCAGCAAATTATCACGTAAGTTTGATTTTCGTTAGATTTGCATATTGTATAAAAAATTAAGAAATAAATACAGAATATGTCGCAGATAGGAATTTTTTTTGGTGGTAAAGATAACGGGAGCACAGCAAAGGTAGCCCGCAAAATTCAGGAGCTGTTTGGTGATCAGGCTACGGTGCACAATGTGTCCAGTGCCGCCAGACAGGATGTGGAGAAATATGATTTCCTGATTTTAGGAACAGCGGCCTGGGGAATTGGTGAGATGCATTCGGATTGGGAACGGTTTATCGACAAATTGGTTGAATCGGACCTGGCCGACAAGAAAGTTGCTTTATTTGGCCTGGGGGATCAGAAAATTTATCCCGAAAGCTTTGTTGATGGGATGGGGACTATATTCTGCCGTTTACCGCATAAAGAAAACGTTATTGGTTATACATCAACCCGGGGATATAATTTCTATTATTCAACAGCCGAAAAAGAAGGTAAATTTGTCGGTCTTGCCATTGATGATGATACACAGAAAGAGTTTACTGACAAACGAATTAGCGATTGGGTAAAACAAATCAGGGCGGAAGCCAATATTTAGTCCTGCTTAAATTGATTTAGTCAGATTTTAATGCATATTAGCCATCAATTGATTAGTAAAAATCAACTGATGGCTTTTTTTTTATCCGAATACTGTAAAATCAGGGATACGGGTCAGGCATTTAGTTAATTGTTTTATAACTATCTGAATAATAGGGTGATTAATTAATGCGCTTATCTAAACCACATCTTCAGTTGTATCAGTATTTATTCACCTGGGGGTATTGGGTCAATATCAAAACAAGTATTAAGATGCAAATAGATTGATATATGTCACTTATTGAGTTTTTTTTTGATATTTAACGAAAAAAAAAGTTGGGGAATGTTTTTTCCTTTCAAAAAATATACAACTTTGCACTCAAATTCAGGAATATATTATGGGTTACCTTCAATCAACCAAATCTGTACTTCGCAAAGCTATCCTTTTAGGATGGGCTGTTGCAGTGGTTTGGATTTACATGGGTAACCTGGTTAATTTTCATCAGCATCATATCTGGGGTAAACAGCTCATTCCTGTTGCATGTTCCTCTACACGCTACAAAGAAGAAGATACTGCTTCATTTGTTAAAAATGACAGTAATTCAAAGACCTTCGATTCAGGGTTGCATTTTGTTTTTACAACTTCTGGTCAACAAATTTTAGATATTCCCTATTATGAGATAGTTTCATTCTATCTCCTTCCATCAGATGCCCCTGTTCTTCTGCAGGGAATCCAGGCCTTTTCTTTCAGAGGTCCTCCTTCCGCTTAATTTCTCATCATCAGTATTTTGCTGCGCATAAACCGGTTTTGTGCGTCAGCTACCTGTTTTTCAATTCTATTCAGGTTATTACATGCCCTCATAGATGATGAGTATTTTTCAACTTGATTTCAATCAAAAATCAAATTCATATTAAAGAAAGTCATAATTGGTTATTCTCTCAATAAATATTTTATTGAATCATGAAATTTCCCGGTTCGCTGTTAAGGCAGCCATCTTCCCCCAATTTAAAAAAAAATAAAATGAAAACTAAATTTTACACTCTTATTGCATTACTAGCAATCACTTTTGCAGGCATTTTTACTGCAAAGGGTCAAACAACTGTAACAAACACCGTTTTAATGGGTAAAGGTTACGTTAATGAAGTTTACTACAGCATGTCTGCAGGGGAAATGGGTAATGTTAACCGTTCTTTATGGGATGTAGCCTTCCGTGCAAACAGAAGGAGCGCAAGCATTCTAACCAATGATGGCTCCGCTGTTGAATTGTATACCTATCCGAAATCTGATACTAATGGATGGGCTACAGTTGATACCAGTGGAATTAAAAATTGGAAAAAAATGGTTAATTCCACAACAGATTGGGAAACAGGGGCTTTTTGCCAAAATCAAAAAGCTTATCCGGATTATGGATGGGGTATTTATAATGGCTTCACACACAATGTTGTAGGTGATTCATTGTTCGTCATCAAATTACGTGACGGAAGCCTGCGTAAACTGTGGATTATGGAAAAATATTCTACCGATAACATTTTCGAATTTCGTTTCGCAAAACTTGACAATACCGGAGAGAATACTATTCAGCTTGATTGTAATCCGTATGCTACCAAGAACTTTGTTGGTTATTCACTCGCTACAAATGTAATAATTGATTTTGAACCAGTTCCTGCCGCAAATTGGGATATCCTTTTTACAAAATATGTATACACTTACCCCGATGGAACGCAATACCCGGTAACAGGTGTTCTCAGTAATTACAAAGTTAAGGTAAAGGAATTTGAGCTTGTAGCACCTGATTTCCTGATGCTCGAAGCACAGGTAATGGATTCGACACGTTCACCAATAGGCTGGGATTGGAAACCTTTCAGCAATGAAACTTTTACATACACAGTTACCAATACAACGGCTTATTTTATTCAGGACAGAGCAGGTAAAATCTATAAACTTGTATTCACCAATTTTGATGGAAGTTCAACAGGCCGCATTGTTTTCGAAACAGGAATGAACTCATTCACGGGTGTTAACGAAGTTGTAAAATCAGGTTTCAATGCTACAGTTTATCCTAATCCTGTAAGGGATGTAATGAATCTTGTGATCAATCCAGGGAAAGCAACGTTTGCATTGGTTTCGGTAATCAATATTTCAGGCCATATCGTTTTAAGTCAACGGTTCGATATGCAATCGGAAGAACTTGCTTCATTACAGCTTCCTGTTTCAGAACTTCCTTCAGGAATCTACATGGTTAAAATTCAGTCGGGTGGGAATGTTATTGCCCGTAAAGTAGTAGTAAATAATTAATGTTGAGGGTTTTGTTTATGTATAGTATTGATGGAAATACGGCCGGCCGGAATGAATATCTCCGGTTGGTGGTTTGACATTAAAAACTTTATACCCAATAGCAAATCCGCTCATCTCAAGATATGTAAATACTCAATGTTGGATGTTTTGTTTAATAGATTAGTAGGGCTAATGGTAAAGCTGCCAGCCAAAAGATTTTCTAAGGCCGGCTGTTTACCGCATTAATTTCTCAAACAACATAGGTGTTTACTAATGCGTAATAATAGAATGAAAGTAATGTTGAAAAGTTTGTTTTCCAGATTATCAGGGTTGATGGTGTTGCTGCTGCTCGGAGGTCAGATCTTCGGTCAGCAGGCCACCGTCAAAATTATTGATGCCAAATCCAAAGAACCAGTGCCTTACGCAAGTGTCACCGTCGAAGGGTTAAAGACGGCAGCTAAAAAACAATATGTTTCTGATATGAAGGGTACTGTTCCCAATGAATTAAAGGAAGTGGCTAAAATAACTATCTCGTTTGTTGGCTATGAGACCTTGGTTGATACTATTCAACCTGGTATTACAACAACTTTATTCCTGATACCGGCTGTTTTAAATATGAGTGAGGTCGTAATAACAGGTCAGTTTCAACCCGAGAAAGCAGATAAATCAATCTATAAAATCAACGTTATTAATAGCCGGCAAATTGAACGTAAAGCCGCTACCAATCTCACTGACCTTCTGAGCTCTGAAAGTAATATGCGGATTTCACAAGGCGGAGTTCTGGGTACAAGTTTAAGTCTCCAGGGACTTTCCGGCGAAAATGTTAAATTCCTTGTCGACGGAGTACCTGTGGTTGGCCGCATAAACGGGAATATTGATCTTAACCAGTTGAACCTTTATAATGTTGACCATGTTGAAATCATTGAAGGTCCGATGTCAGTTATTTATGGAAGCAATGCCATTGCAGGTGTGGTTAATATTATCACAAAGGAAAATAAAAGTTCATCACTTTCTGCATTTGCCAATGCATATTGGGAATCTGTCGGAGTCTACAATTTTAACGCAGGAAGTGCGGTACGAAAAAAGAATCACAACTTTTCACTCGACCTTTCCCGGAATTTCTTTGCTGGTTATACTACCAATGATACCTTACGATCGATGCAATGGAAACCACGGTTGCAGTATAACGGAGATGCTTATTACCTGTATTCCGGAACGAAAACCAGGTTAAAATTATCCATTCAGTATTTCGACGAAACCATCCAGGATAAAGGCGATTTGCGCACCCCATATTTCGAAACGGCAATCGATAACTCATACCATACTATACGCCAGACTTCAAAAGTTGAATCTTCATATACAATCTCCACGAAAAGGCAGATCAGCCTGGTAGGAGCTTATTCCTCCTACAACCGTAACCGGGAGGTATATTATAATGATCTAACCATTCCTGAAAAACAACTGGCGGGTGGTGATACAACTTTTGTGGGAAGTTATCTGCTAAGGGCCTGGTACAACCGTAATTATCCGGAACAGAAATTAAACTACCAGGCTGGTTTTGATGGTAACCTGGAAACAAGTTCAGGGCAGCGCATTTATGGTAGCTCACAGCAAATTGGCGATTATGCCGGTTTTGTAAGTATGAAATACGATCCGATAAAGAAAATCACCATACAACCCGGTGCACGTTATACTTATAACACCAAATACAGAGCTCCTTTAGTTTATTCTTTAAATGTAAAGTATGGAGCTACTGAAAACACTTCTGTAAGAGCAACCTATGCACGTGGATTCAGGTCACCATCCATTAAGGAGCTTTACCTCGATTTTGTGGATATCAATCATAATCTGCACGGCAATCCAGACCTGAAGGCTGAATCATCGCATAATGTTAACCTGAACTTCAGTTATAACCGGGAAACGAAAAAGGCTTACCTGAGTACAGACCTTGGATTGTTTTATAATTATGTTGACAATATGATATGGTTGTTCCAGGTCGGCAATGATATTACAACATACACCTATGGGAATATTTCAAAGTTTATTTCGCAGGGTATCCAGGCAAATGCTACTGTCAGTTATTATCCGAAGCTGACTTTAAAGGCCGGTATTTCACATGTTGGCCGTAAATTCCCGGATAATACCGCAGCTCAAACCGATAAACAATTCCACTACAGTACTGATTTAAACGCAATGCTTACCTATAGCCTTGAAAAGTTAAATGCTTCGGTAACTGCAAATTATAAATACACCGGTCGTTTCCCGTTATTAACTCCCGATGGCACTTTCGACAATCAATATGTTGACGGTTATTCCAACCTCGACATCAGTGTAATGAAAAGCTTTATGCAAAATATGTTTTCAGTAACTGCCGGAGGTAAAAATCTCCTGGATGTCAGAGATGTTAGTGCTTCAATAGTTAACAGTGGTGCTCATAGCGGAGGTGGTGACGGAGCCTCAAGAGTAGCCTGGGGACGTACAGCTTTTGTTAAACTTACCTATAATTTTAAGAAATTATAATGATACGACTACTTCTCAGCTTACTGATAGTGTCAATGACAGTGCTGATTTCTTCCTGTTTTAAAGAGGACGAATTGATTATTCCCCATGTACCTGGCAATTATATTACTGATACAGTTGCTTTAACTGATTCCTACCAGTACCAGATTTATTATAACCTGCACGATAGTAGCGTGTCAGCTTCAAATATCAGGAGCACCTGGGACCTGGGTTTTGAAAGCTCACCTGAAGGATGGCGGGTAATATTGAATACCAGTTGTTTTATGAAATCTGCTTACCTGAGCGGACAGGTTTTTGGTATGCCTTCGGATACCACAGGAGCTAAATGGTTGTTTAATCCTTCCGACGGTAGTTCCGATTCAGTGGCGATTGGCAAATGGTATACCGCTAATGGTACTGACACTCTTGGCATAAACCGGGTTTTACTGATTGATCGCGGGGTTGATACGAAAGGCAATCCACGGGGATTCAAGCAGTTGGTTGTAGATAGCCTCAGCCATGGCATTTATTATTTCCGGATGGCTGCCTATGACGGCTCAAATCAACAGTCTTTCTCAATTGTAAAACTGAGTGATGTAAATCATGTGCTTTTCTCAATCAGTAATCCTTCAACAATCTTTTCAGAACCTGTAAATTACAGTTGGGATTTATTATTCAGCCAATATACCACATTACTATATACGGATGCCGGCGATCCTTATCCCTACCTTGTTACGGGAGTATTATTGAATCCATTTTCTGTTGAAGTCGCTGTAGATTCTTTATCGGCCTACGATGATATTACCTTCGAAAAGGCACAATCCATGAATTTCTCTAAACAGGCTGATAAGATTGGTTATGATTGGAAAATATACAATTTTGATAATGGCACGTATAAAGTAAATTCAAAGATCATTTATGTAATCCGCGATACCAAAGGGTTTCTTTACAAGCTGCGTTTTAAGGATTTTTATAAATTGCTGAACAACAGGCTTAAAAAGGGTTATCCTTCTTTTGAATATCAGAAGTTATAGCAAAGAATACGTAAATATTTAGTTTGTTCAGGATCAATTACCGAGTCTGCAACAAAAAAGGATTTACTTGAATCTGAACTTAAATGAGCTAAAACATTAATTGAACCAGAATCCAGTTAAAGCAATTTAAATCAGTTTTGTAATTGATAAAAATTGAATAAGTTTGCTTTTTTTAAAACATAAACAACAACAATGAAAAGAATTCTCAGCTCATTACTTCTTTTAGTAATCCTATTTTCTTCAAAGGCATTATTTGCGCAGTATAACCCTGAAATAACCACTGCTGATCTGCAAAAACAGATTGGTTTCCTTGCTTCCGACTCGTTGAAAGGGCGTAAACCGGGTACTCCTGAAGATGCTGTTACAGCTGATTATATACGTGATTGTTTCAAAAAAGCTGGTCTCAGGCTGATGTTCGATAATGGGTTTCAAAAGTTCGAAATAGTTGCAGATGTAAAGGCTGGAAGCAATAATTCAATTTCATTTGATGGTTTCACTGCGCAACAAGGGCTTGATTTTACACCGCTATCCTTTTCATCATCGGCAACTCATACCGCTGCGGTTGTTTTTGCCGGATATGGATTTGACCTGGATCTCGATTCTCTCAAATGGAGCGATTATAAAGGCATCGATGTAAAAGGGAAATGGGCAGTTATCCTCCGTGGAGACCCTGAACCTGATAAAGCGAACAGCGCTTTCCTCCCTTATGAACAGGAAAGGAGCAAAGTGCTCACCGCTAAAGATAAAGGAGCCGCCGGAGTATTGCTAATTTCACCCTCCGATATCGATAAATCTGATATCATTATGCACATGCAGTATGATAAATCACCTTCCGACGCAGGGATTCCTGTGTTCAGCATCACAAGGGCATTAGCCGATAAGCTGCTTTCTTCGATGAATTATTCTGTTGCTTCACTCGAAACTGAAATAAAAGGAAATCATAAACCGGTTTCAATTTACCTCGAACCAACGGTAACTGCCACTGCTGATGTTGTAAAAACAAGGGTTACAGCACAGAATGTTGTAGGCTTTCTCGAAGGGACTGATCCTGTACTTAAAAATGAATATGTTATCGTAGGCGCTCACTTCGATCACCTTGGGATGGGTGGTGAAGGAAGCGGCTCACGTGCTCCTGAAACACTTGCTGTGCATAATGGCGCAGATGATAATGCTTCGGGTACTGCAGGTGTTATTGAGCTGGCTCAGAAACTCTCGGCCAACCATTCAAAACTGAAGCGTAGTTTTATTTTTGTTACATTTACAGGAGAAGAAATGGGATTACTCGGATCAAAGGAATTTGTTAACAAACCTCCTGTTGATCTGAAAAGAGTAAATGCCATGATCAATATGGATATGATAGGCAGGCTTAATCCCGAAAGCAATACCATCAGCATTGGCGGAACAGGAACTTCTGTCGAAACCGATTCACTACTTAAAATTCTGGAAGTTAACCGGCCTTATAAGATCACTCATTCTGCTGATGGGTATGGTCCTTCCGATCATGCATCATTTTACAGTGAAAATATTCCTGTATTTTATTTTACCACAGGCGCTCACGAAGATTATCATACACCTGCCGACGATGCCGACAAAATCAATTATACCGGTGAAGTTGCTGTTTTGGATATGGTTTACGACCTGGCATTAAAAGTCTCAGCTGGAAACAGGTTGACATTTCGTGAAGCCGGCGCTAAACAAGCCACACGTTACGGAAGGAATATGAAAGTTACGCTTGGTATTGTGCCTGATATGGTATCCAATGATAATAACGGGCTCAGAGTTGACGGCGTGCGTAAAGGCGGCCCGGCCGATAAAGCTGGTATCATTAAAGGAGATCGGGTTATTTCTATCGAAGGTCAACCTGTTACAAATATTTACGATTATATGGCCAGGCTCGGCAAACTGAAACCCGGACAGGTGGCAAGTGTCGAAATTATCAGGAACGAAGTAAAGCAGATATTGATTGTTCAGTTCTGATTTCTCTGATCTGTTTTCTTAACCTTGACTTAGAGCTAGATTTTGAGATTAGAAACCTCAAACTGTGGGATAATTGGAATTTGTCGCTAAATTTATCCCGAGAGTATTTTTATGTATCTTCGCAGCCTATGTTGCAGTATTTTACCCAGGATATCTTAATTAAATTCATGAAGTTCGGAGCGGTTGGAGCTACGGGCGTGGTGGTTGATTTTGGATTTACATGGCTGAGTAAGGAAAAACTCAAAATTCAAAAATATGTAGCCAATGCAGTAGGATTCACTTTTGCCGCGACAAGCAACTATTTTTTAAATCGGTGGTGGACCTTTCACAGCAACAACCCGGAACTGGCAATCGAATATTCCAGGTTTCTCTTTTTCTCTGTTATTGGCCTGGGAATGAATACAATGGTAATCTGGTTCCTGGTAAGCAGGCACAACCGGAATTTTTATATGTCCAAATTGTTTGCTATTGGAATAGTTACCGTATGGAATTTCTTTATTAACCTTTTGTATACATTTGTATAGTTCTGGCTACTGGCTTTTCGACATCGTTTCCGGGATTGCAATAATGAAATTCGCCAATCCTTCCGATTCTTTTTTTAGGTCATCCAAATCCGCCTGTTCAACAGATGAAATTGTTACGATTTTAAGTGTAGGATCAGCCTGCTTCAGATGCCATAAAATACTTTGGAATTTGTCGCTGTGGTAACTACCGTTAAAATGAAGAAAAGTATTGCCTTTAACAAAATTCCTTAAAATGAAATATGCCATGGTTGCGTCCTTACTATTCTGGGCACAGGCAATATTCCGGGTGGCATGAGTTGGCGCATCGCCCATCATTTTATACATATCGGCATAACAGGAAAGTGTTGAATCATACTTAAGAGGCAAAGGCGCTATAAACGGGTACGCATTTTGATCAAGAGTGTTCAATGCGTCAAATCCACCCTTATTTACCATAGCAGCATAACGACGCGGAATATTGGTGGCAATAAAGGCCAGGCTGCTGTCGCGGGCAAAATTAAGGAGTCGTTTGTAATCGGTTTTGTAATTTGGCCAAAGACGGGCCTGCGATTCAAAATCTTTCTCTTTTATAAGACCGTCAAGGTATTCATTAACAATAAGTTGGTTGTCGGATTCGAACATTTCGGCTCCTAAAACCAGGTTTTTACCTCTTGCGGCAAATAAATCTGCTGTAAGTTCATATTCAAGCCAATGGCAAACCGGGTTATCGTGTAATTCACCAAAGAATACAATATCAGCTTCTGATGCTTCTTTTAGCAAATCTTTGTAGGAAGCATTTTTACCGTTCTGATCAAACAGCCGGTAAGCTGGTTTGTCAGTTTTCATTGAGAGTAAAGATATTATTGCAATACTGAGAAGTAGGTAATTTTTCATAGGATTTTGCGATTCTGTTTGATCTGATTTAAGAATATGATCTGGGATTTGTGCCCTTGCCCTTCGGCTGGCTTCGGCTTCGCTCAGCCGCCGTCGCTCAGGGTAAAATATTTGATTTGGGTCTCGGTTCCAGGTTCTATCCATTTACGGACAAGTAGTGAATAACGATACCAAAGGACCATTTCCCCATTTAACTATTAACTTTTAATCAATAACCAATAACCATCTACTTCTTCAGATCCCCGCCATGAAACATCAACGGCAATAAGTTTGCAATTCCGTCAATGATCCATATTTTTTCCGAATTTCCCTGGAGAATGATCCTGATCGGCTTTCCTGCTAACATTTCATATTCTGCCATCACCTGCCTGCAAGCGCCGCAAGGGGTTACCGGATTTGAAAGGTTGAATATTTTAGTTTTAGCAACTACGGCAATGGTTGTGATCCCAACACCCGGATATGTGGCTGAAGCAGAAAAAACGGCAACCCTTTCGGCGCATATTCCCGAAGGATACGCGGCATTTTCCTGGTTGTTTCCTTTGAAAATTAAATCATTGGCCAATCGAACAGCGGCACCAACATGGAATTGTGAATAAGGTGCATACGCTGAATCGCAGGCAACCCAGGCTTCTTTCAGTAGATTACTGTCCTGATCTTCAAGTTGTGACTGCTGAGAAACTTCGGTGTATGCAACAGTTAAAGTATGTTTAGTCATAGGATGATAAAATAGGGTATAAATGTACTTTAAAATTATAAGTTTTTTGTGGAATTCCGTTTAAAATGTCTTGAATTAGTATTTCAAAATAAGGATTTATCTGGAAATACTGAGCCATAAAATTTAAGACTTTGTAAATCAGGCGAATAGGGATTCAGAGGATTCTTTGTTCTCCCTGCCCAAAATCATAAGTGAGGTGAATACAATGTAAAAAGTAACACCTTCCTGTTTTTCTATGGTATTCTCAGTCAGCATTGATAACATTAGTATAAGCCAAAATATGACATAAAAATAGTTGTTGAAATTTCTGGTCCTGATTCCGGGATAAAACATAACTGCCATAAACCAAATAAGCCCAAGTATTCCAAAGGCTACAGTAACTGAAAGATATTGATTATGAGATCGCCCACGGTATTGCTCTGCCAGGTTGGTATTCATTTTTTGATATTGCTCTGTAAAGGCATGTGGCACATCCCCTGTCCCGACTCCAAAAACCGGATTTTGTCTTATCAGCAGCAGCGAAGTTCGCCAGTATTCAAAGCGTTGAACCATTGAACCTGAATTAGGATCCTGGTGCTCAACATATCGCTGATAGCTGTTGATAAAGTCTTCCACCTGGCTTCTGAAACCGGGTAACCTGGTGTAATTGTACCTGTCAATCCCTTTTTCTATATTCCTGATATCGGAATCTCCCAACTGGTCCATCCCGTCTGCATCTTTTCTCAACTCTTTCGAGGCCAGGTATTTTATTAAAGTATATCTGTTTATCTGGCGCTTTTCATTGTAATCCTCCAGCGAAAGCCTGCTTCGTTTGGCCCATTCCTGCCTTAACTCTTTATCACATATATAGAGCCCGGTCCATTTCCCATTTCTTGATTTAAAATTTACAGTATCATGGTAATACGAATTGCCATGCGGTGTATATCTATCCAGTTGTGAAAAATCAACTGCCGGTATATTTACATATTTGTAACCAACCGAAAGAACATATAAGATTGGCAGGATGATTAAAATTCCCATACTTAGGAGCATGGCAGTTTTGGGCCAAAAACCTTTGCTTCTGAATGTAAGAACCGGGAGCAGCAACACACCAGTTATGATAAATATCAGCATGCCGGTAGTATAATTCATGTAAGTTATGAAATAAATAAGCCAGATAGCTCCTATCAGCAATACGACAGTGATGCCTGAATCCGATGATTTTTTTTTATAGACGAAGTAAAGCAGTATGAAGATAGCAAATACAGCATTCAGGCTATAGCGGATATGCGAAATGTGAGCTGATAAATCACGGCTGTCGGCCACAGGAAGATTCAGGAAAAGTATGAGCCTGTAAATGCTGCCGGCAATCACAGCCAGTACAAAAATGGCTAGCATCCTGTAAAACAAACGAGTGCTTATTCGTGGTCCTGTGGCAATAAAAAGCGGAAGTGTGAAAAGCGGAAGTTTTGTTCGAAGGTCATTCCAGGCATATTCATAATCGCTTGTATAAATAAGGCCTATTACATGTAAAAAGAAAAGGGAAGCGATAGTGATTGCAGGTTTATTCCTGAAAAATTCAAGAAATTTTTGAACCAGGGCATTGAATATGTTTTTGAAAACATCATTCAGAAACCTGATCAGGTTGGCAGGATTGAAAAGGTTAAGGGAGGAATATTTCTTAAGAAATTCTGTATTTACACCATGCCAGAGCCAGAAAAGCAAAGTGCTGAACTGAAACAGACTCATCGTAAACCTTGACAAGGGTAATGACGCTATAAGCAGCGCCAGCGATACAAAGTACAAGGTTGTATATCGCGGAGGCCATTCCCCTGTTTTGAACTGCATTTTAGGATGGGGTTAATTCTGCGACTTGGCTGGTTTGGATTGTTTGTCAGCTTTTGTGATAGTTCCTTCCAGGATTGAAACATACCTGGTAGCATCATTCAATACGTTAAGGGCAGTTTTCAGCCCTGTATCGTCACTCAATGTTGATTCAATCCTTCCTTTCTGATAATAATACCTGCTAACGATTTCCTCCTGTAAAATCACCGATATTTCCGGTTTGTTCTCAATAAGATCTTTTTTCTTGTGCAGTTCAATGGCTTGCAGCATAGTGTCATATAGCGATTTCACATCATCCCATGATTTCTCGTAGATTGCGGCTTTCTTGACCGTTTCCAGTTCTTTTTCGGCCACAGTTTTAAATTCAAACCCCTTTTTTTCGGTGAAGGCAACAAAATCGTTGTAATCCGAATCACTCAGTTTGAATTTGCTTGCAGGTTCTATAGCCGCGTGTGTGGCTGCGTATTGAGTGGCATAATCAAACAGAATATATTTGGTCAACAAGTTGTATGAAATGGTACTAAGTCTTGAAGAATCTGTCGCAACATCAGGCGTTATTCCCTTGCCGTCAAAAACGGTACGTCCATGCATGGTTTTGTAAGCAGTTATCAGAGAGTCGGGGATATTATCATTACTGCCTGCAGAATTTTTATGCGCGTAATCAATTTCCTGGATACAACGGCCGCTGGGAATATAATACTTGGCAACGGTTATTTTTACCTGGGTATTATAGCTTAACGGGAACACATTCTGAACTAATCCTTTTCCATAAGTCCGGCTGCCAACAATCACAGCACGATCGAGATCCTGAAGTGCCCCTGCAACAATTTCAGAAGCAGACGCACTATTGCCATTAACAAGCACAATTAAAGGCAGGTTCACATCAACAGGCTCATTGCTGGTTTGATAACTGCGGTTTTTATCTCTTTGTTTTCCCTTAGTCGAAACTACCTGTTCATTTTTCTTTACAAAAAGGTTAACAATATTTACAGCCTCATTCAGCAATCCTCCGCCATTATCACGCAGGTCAAGCACAAGTCCGTCTAAAGCATTTTTAGCTTTCAGATCAAGCAAAGCCTTTTTTACTTCTGCCGAAGCAGTTTGTGTGAAACTGTTCAGTTTAATGTATCCAATCCCGCCTTCAAGCATGCCATAATAAGGCACCGGGTCAATAGTAATTTTTTCGCGTACAACCTCGATGGTTATGGGTTCAGATTCGCTGGCACGCTCAATCAAAAGCTTAAAGCTGGTTCCGGGTTGGCCTTTAAGTACTGCGCTTACATCTTCAACAGATTTGCCTGAAGCATTTTTGTCATTGATTTTCAGTATTTTATCCCCGGCTTTTAATCCTGCTTTTTGAGCAGGGGAATTTTCGTAAGGTTCCGAAATAATTACATAATCGCCCTGTTTGTGAATCAGTGAACCAATTCCTCCATACTCGCCGGTAGTCATAAACCGGAAATCTTCAATTTCTGATTCCGGTATAAATACGGTGTAAGGATCGAGTTTATCAAGCATAGCATCAATTCCGGTTTTCATCAGATCCGAAGGGTTTACGCCATCTACATAATTGGTATTCAATTCTTTATAAAGTGACGACAGGATTTCCATATTTTTCGAAATCTCAAAATCGGGTGAAGTTTGCGCTTTAAGTGATGAAGTTGGCGCAAACACCAGGAAAACCGACATTAAAACTATTGCATTCAGGGTGAGGATGATTCTATGTTTCATTGATTGTGATTTTTATTGTTGTGATTAGACCTTTTTTACTCTCAGGGTTTAAGGTAAAGTATAAAACAAACAATCAAGCACGTTTGTTTCCGCAATCATTAACCCTTTTTACACTGAGTGTATTTGAAAGAACTATTTTCTGTTAACTTATTTCTATTAATTTTTCACTCACTCACGGCACCGGATCATATCCGCTACCTCCCCATGGATTGCAGGAAGCGATTCTTTTAATCGTCAGCCATCCGCCTTTAAACGGGCCATGTTTCCTGAGCGCCTCAATTCCATATGCTGAGCAGGAAGGTGTATAGCGACACGAAGGAGGCAAATACGGAGAAATGGTATACTGGTAAAACCGTATGCCACCAATCATTATTTTACTCAGGATTTTTTTCATGTACCTGTATTAAACGATCCAGTAATATATTTATTGCGGTTAGTGTATCTGATTGGGAAACACATTGTTTGCCCATAAAAATGATGGCAATATCAAGATGTTTTCCGGCAACTGAGTATTCATCCAGAAGTTTATGTTTACTCAATCTGTACGCTTCACGAATCAGGCGTTTCATCCGGTTACGGTCTACCGCGTGTCGCAGGTTTTTTTTTGGAACAGCGATCAGCACCTGCACCGGTGATTTTCCAGGTGTTTCAGTTTTCACAAAAAGCAACCGGAATAGTCCTGATTTAATTGATTTGCCATCTTTGAACAGACTATCTATCTGGTTTTGATTACAGATTTTTTCAGGTTTGCGGAAGGTGTTACTTTTAGCTGAACTAAGCATCGGATGTTTTAACACTACAAAATTAATGATTTCCGGTGGTAGCTGTTAGAACTCAAGGTTCATAATAGTTAAATATCATTAAAAAACCCCGTCTATTTGTATAAACGGGGTCTTTAAAATATTTTGATGAAATCTTTACGACTTTTTCTGGTACTTTGAAAGGTAAGCGTCAATGGCCATTGTCATTGAAGGTGTAGCCGGGCTGGGAGCTGATATATTTACTGTAAGTCCGGCTTCGTTAGCCGCTAGGTTGGTTGTAGTCCCGAATGTACCAATGGCTGTTTCGCCTTGGATAAAATCAGGCCAGTTGTGAAAAAGTGACCGTATACCTTGCGGACTGAAAAAAACAAGCATATCGAATTTGGAAATATCGATCAACTCTTTCATTTCGTTGGGAACAGTGCGGTACAGAATTGCTTCGCTGAAATTAATTTTAGCGGCTTCCAGCAAATCAGGTAATTCTTTGCTGTGGTTGTCGGAACAGGGAAGTAAAAAACGTTCGGTTTTGTGCTTCCTGATTAAGTCCATTAATTGCGAAACATCATTCTCGGAAAAGAAGATTTTACGTTTGCGGAACTGAACATATTTCTGCAGGTAAAAAGCCACTGATTCTGACATACAGAAGTATTTCATTGTTTCAGGAATCTCAACCCTAACATCTTTGGCGATACTGAAAAAATGATCCACAGCATGTTTGCTGTTGAAAATGATAGCAGTGTGTTCGTTTATATAAACTTTCTCATCACGAAACTCACGCACAGAAACGCCTTCGATCTTAAAGAATTTAATAAACTCAATGTTCACTCCGTGTTTCCTAATAATCTCACCATAAGGAGATTTTTCCAAATCTGCCGGAACAGGTTGGGACACCAGTATGCTCTTGATTTTCGACACGTTAACGATATTTATGTATTACAATTTAGAGAAAAAAGATCTAACTCTACATTTTGCTTATGGCTTTATAAATGAGCAACAAGGGTAAAATTTCGAGGGTGCAAAGGTATAAAAATAAATAAAACAAATTGTAGCTCTTATTGTCCTGACCAGTTAAAAAACTTCTAATTATCCGATAAAGAATTAATAATGAGATTATTATAATGCCAGCAATTAAGAAAGCCGAATTGTTCCAATAAAATGCTATTACTACAACCGGAAACAAAACTATTCCGATCATATAATTGAAAATCAGTAAGATAAGTTGATATTGCCTGGCGTATTCGCTGGTGTTGAATATAATCCCGGTGCCATGAATTACCAGTGATTTTAGTAACTGATAAGCAAATAGACCTGTGAAAATAATTCCGGTGAGGGTCAGATTATTTAGATCAGTCGGAAGGCCTCCAAAAGCACTGATAATCTGAAAAATGAAAATTGACATTATCAGGTAATAATTCAATCCCAGACCCAGCGCAATTCGTTCCTTAAATATATTGCCTTCACGCTCCAGTTGATTTACATGATGAGGCTGAGCAACAGCACGAAAAATCTGGCTAAGCCGTTTCGAATAAGTAGCTTGAATCCATGCGAAGATAAATAGGCAGGCAAGGAATACAATGGTGATCCAGTTGGTCGCCTGTTGGTCAATGGCCATTGGTCCTGAGTGCTTTGGCTCCAGGTTATGCGGCTTGAAAACTGAAGTCGTAGGGAGAAATTGCTTCTGAGGCGGAAGTGGGGTAATAAAATTGTAAATGCTGAAATCGTAATATTTCTGCAGCGAATCAGCTTTCGTAAAAAAGTTTTCATTCGTCAGGGGAATGCAATAATCAAAAAATCCTACCGTATCGGTAAGCATCGGATTATACTGATATCGAATGATAGAGTCGTTCATAGTAAGGAAATGCAAAATTACATAAATAGAATGGGCTGATGATTCATTTTTTTGAGGCTTGAATTTAAAATTATTAACAATTAAGGGTTTAGGGTTTAAGATTTGGGTGTTGGGGGTTAGGGAATGGATTTGTGCGCTTTGACTTTGCTCAGGATAAATTTGTGATTTGTGAATCGTGATTTGTGAATTAAACTTTGTGATTTTTGAGCCGGAGCCTACAACAAGGGTTTAGGTATTTGAACCCTTGAACCTTGAAAAGATGTGAATAGAAAATGGAAAATAGAAAATGGTCCCGCTGAAACCCTTGAACTTGTCACTGCGAGGAACGAAGCAGGAACCCTTGAACCTTGAAAAGAAGTAAATAGAAAATGGAAAATAGAAAATGGTCCCGCTGAAACCCTTGAGCCTGTCACTGCGAAGAACGAAGCTGAAACCCTTGAACCTTGAAAAGAAGTGAATAGAAAATGGAAAATAGAAAATGGTCCCGCTGAAACCCTTGAACCTGTCACTGCGAGGAACGAAGCAGGAACCCTTGAACCTTGAATCTATGAACCCTTAAATCCCGTAACCAACAATTTCAAGATCTTCTGTGAAAATATTAACAGTTTCCATTCCATAACCGTCAAATAAATTTTACCTTTGCACCGGAATTAGGGATCATTATTTGTAAAATATTGATTTATTGATTAATGCGCCTTATTTGATTGAAATTAACTAATAAATATTTCATAAAAAGATGTCAGAAATTATCGGAAAACTGGAAGATTTCAGTCTAACCAAAAGTCCAAAACAACATGGCTCTATTCACAAGATAGGAATTATCGGCTGTGGATCCATGGGCCAGGAAATTGCAAAAACGATCAGTCAGCATGGCTTTGATGTGGTATGTCTTGATCTGGATGAAAAGCGTGTTTCGGCTGGCCTCGAAGGGATTACACGCATGATTGATAAAGAAATTCTTCGCTGGGGAATGACCAACAGTGAGAAACGTCTTATTATGTCGCGCATAAAAGGGACTATTGAATACAACGATCTGGCTGACTGTGATATCGTTTTCGAAGTCATTAATTCACGCAAACCAGGCACAAGTCTTGAAATAAGGAAAGAAATACTTCAGAAGGCTGAAAAATTTGTGCGCCGCAATGCAATCCTGGCATCGAATACGGCCACTCTAATGGTTTCCGACCTTGCCTCCGGGCTCGAATATCCTGATCGCGCGGTAGGACTTCATTTTATGTCACCAACGGATGATGTAAAAGTGCTTGAGGTAGTAAGGAGTTCCCGTACATCGGATGAAGCTTTCGAAATTGTCACTCGATTTGTTCGTATGCTCGAAAAGAAGCCGATTACCCTAATGGAATCTCCCGGCAACATTACAACCCGCATGTTATGTGTTATTATCAACCAGGCATGTGAAATGCTGATGGAAGGAATTGCTTCGGCCCAGGATATCGACGAAATAATGCGAACCAGCCTTGGCCATCAGTTTGGTCCTTTTGAACGTGCCGACAAAGTCGGATTGGATAAATTACAGAAATGGATGGATAACCTTTATAACGAATTCGGAGAACATGGCTATAAAACTTCACCTGTCTTAAAGCGTCTCGTTCGTGCTAATTATCTGGGAAAAGCTTCCGGACAAGGTTTCTATAAATATGATTCACATGGTAAAATCGTCGAAAGTACGATCACATGTCCTGAATATCGGTAATAATTCAATTCTGTTAAAAAAGATTATCCAATGAAGATTATAGTTCTGAACTGCGGAAGTTCATCCATTAAATATCAACTCTTCGAAATGCCTTCAGCAGAAGTAGTTGCAAAGGGCCTGGTTGATAAAATCGGGCTGAAAGGCGCATCCATTAAGCATAATATGGCTAATGGAGATGTGCTTAAACTTGAAGGCGAAATACTTGATCACCAGGCTGGTATAGAGTTTGTTCTGGGAATCCTGACACATAAAGAGTACGGCTGTGTTAAAAACCTGAACGAAATCAGTGCTGTAGGGCATCGTGTAGTTCATGCCGGTGAAATGTATAACAGCAGTGTAGCAATTACTAAAGAAGTTATTGCGGCACTTGTTGAATGTATCGACCTGGCTCCCTTGCACAATCCGCCAAACCTCGAAGGCATTTATGCTATCAACAAATTATTGCCTGAAGTTCCGCAGGTAGCCGTTTTTGATACAGCCTACCATCAAACCATGTCCGAGCAGGCATACCTTTACGGCATTCCTTATTCGTTGTACGAAAAGTATAAAGTCCGTCGCTATGGTTTTCATGGATCGAGCCATCGGTTTGTTGCCCAACGTGCCGCCGAAATCCTCGGTAAAAAACTTGAGGATATTAAAATTATCAGCTGCCATCTTGGAAACGGCGCTTCGATGTGTGCCATACAAAACGGTAAATCATTCGATACTTCGATGGGAATGACACCGGTTGAAGGACTTGTTATGGGAACCCGCAGCGGGGATATCGATGCAGGCGCATTATTGTACATTGCTGATAAGGAAGAAATCAGCATTCCATACACCAGCACTTTAATCAACAAACATAGCGGGATGCTTGGGTTATCAGGTGTTTCGAGCGATATGCGCGATATAGAAACCGCTGCCGGAGAAGGCAATCACAGGGCTCAGGTTTCGCTGGATATCTATCACTACAGGATTAAAAAATACCTTGGATCGTATGCCGCCGCAATGGGTGGCGTTGATGTAGTGATATTTACCGGTGGCGTTGGCGAAAATGGCTGGGAAACCCGCCAGGAAGTTGCCGGTGGCCTCGAATTTATGGGTATTGAATTTGATGTGGAGAAAAACACCAAACTCCGTGGGAAAGAAGCGATCATAAGCAAACCAAATTCAAAAGTTACCGTAATGGTGGTTCCAACCAACGAGGAACTTGTTATTGCTCAGGATACATTTGAAATTGTAACAGCTTAATATTTTTCGTATTGTATAATTCAAAAGGCAGCCATTGGCTGCCTTTTGAATTATACATATAATCGAATATAGCATATTTCGGAATTGATCCGGGAAATGACTTAATGTTTAACACTAAACATGTAATAAAAAATGATTAAGTTCTTTTCTCCAGGTTGGTTAGCTGGTTGAATATCTCTTTTTAGCTACTTTTTAATTTAGTGTTTTTTGTTATATGTTTTTCATTCCTTCCATGAAATGACTTATCCAGCTTATATTTACTGAATGCGATTTTGAGTTTATTCAAGATCCTGTTCCTCACCACGTATATATTCCACTTTCCTGGTGATATGCCGATGGGAATCATAAAATACAAACTCTCCATCCCAGCAGAAACGCAATTCATCCTTTTTCTTTAGCAATAGGGCAGATCCTTTATACTCAAGATTTCCTATCGAATCGTAACGTCGGATGCGCATCACGCTATCGTTTATATACCGGAACTTTGAGCACTTGACTCCATCATTGTAATATACGCACTTTTTAGTTTCCTTCCCGTGATCGTACCAGCCTTTAAATGTCCGTTTCTCAGGATTTAATTTTGATGTTTCTACCCAATAGCCGTGTTTTTTTCTGTCAGAGTCAAACTGGTTCTTTTTGTGCAGGCTGAATTGTGGATAAATATCCACAGAAACAGTCATAAGCAATACAAGTAAGGAAGTCCGAATTATTGCTGGCATTTTATTTTAGTTTAAACTGTATTGGCATATTAAACTGAACTCTGACAGGTTTTCCTTTATCAGTGCCGGGTTTCCATTTAGGCATTGAACTCACTACCCGGAATGCTTCTGCGTCTAACGAGTTTGCAGCTGCTCCTATTTCTTTTGTATTAGTAATACGTTTTACAACTTTTGTATTAGTGATACTTCCATCTTTTTCAACAACAAACGATACATATACTGTCCCTTGCATCTCTTGTTTCATTGCTATTTCAGGATACTTGACATTCTCAACCAAATACTTAACGCGGGCTTCATCACCGCCAGGAAACTGAGGAAAATTTTCTACAGTAGTGTAAACTGCTTCTTCTTTGGTTGATTTAGAGTTTGATTTTGATGGTGGTGGCGGAGGAGGAGGTGGCGGCGGCGGAGGAGGTGCTATTTCACCCGAAGCTTTGGTTGTTGGCGGAGGCGGCGGAGGCGGTGGTGGCACTGAGCCATCCGGTTGAACAGCAGTAGCAGTCTGGGCCGGAGCCTCGGAGGCAACTGTTGTCTCGGAAGATTTATTTGCTGATTGTTTACAGCCTATTGCATAAATCATAACTATGCAAATAGCTAATGGCAATACAACGATAGCTTTCAGCCGGGCAAATCGTGTATTTTTTTTGTAAAACATGGTTAACCTCCTTTTTACAAGTGAGTAATTGAAATTATTTCCCAGCACTACTGCCAGGGCTGTTTTATCCTGTGCAAATAAAATTTTGGTATAGGTTACCGGATCAGTGCCGGCATGAATTACGGCTTTATCTGCCTCAAATTCATGGATTTCACGCAAGGATTTTTCTATTAACGGAATAAACGGATTCACCCAGCATACGATCTGCATAACCTGTGTGAATACAATATCGAAACTATGAAATGAATTGATATGGATCTGTTCGTGCCTGATCACTTCGTTTAAATGAACAGTATCTTTAAGGCTGGCAGGTAGATACATGGTACGGAAGAATGAAAACGGAGGAATATTCGCTTGACTCCAAAGAATGGAGCTTTCGTCTGAAATTTTTCCGTTTCTTCGGAGTTTGTAAATGTTTAAAAGCCGGATAATCAACCTGAAAGCAAAATAGATCATTCCTAAAAGATAGATATATCCAAGGAAGCCTGTAAAAGATGGTAGTTTATTTGCAGTTGCGCTGATTACCACAGGTGAAAGTGTGATGGCATTTATAAAACCGGTTCCGGGAGCATACTCGTTGAGAATTGAAAAGGAATCAGGTAACAATGTGATAAGAGGAATAAGGTAGGAGAGTAGCAAGGCTGAAAGAAGATATATCCTGTTAAACCGGAACAATGGTTCCCCACGGAGGAAAACTATAAACGCGGTGTAAAAAAATCCCAGCGAAATAATTGAAGCTACTATATAAATAATTAAAGTATTCATTGTTTTGCCTCCTGATGGTTACTGATTTGTTTTTCAACCAACAACTTTATTTCTTCCAGTTCCTTAATGCTCAGGGTTTCGCTTTGCGCAAAAAATGAAGCCAGCGCTTTGTAGGAATTACTGAAATAATTCTGAGTGAAATTGTTCAGGTATTCGCGTGAGTAATCCTCTTTCTGAACAAGCGGATAATACTCATGGGTACGACCATACGCTTTGTGGGCTATAAATCCTTTCTGTTCCAGGATACGTACAATCGTCGAAACGGTATTGTAAGCAGGTTTTGGTTCGGGTAACTGACTTACAATATCGTTTACAAATCCTTTCTCCAGTTCCCACAGCACCTGCATGATCTGTTCCTCGGCTTTGGTTAGTTTTTTCATGGTTTTCAAATTACAGTACAAATATACAACTAAAAACATAGTTATACAACTAAAAGTTTAATTTAAAAATGAAATATTTTTTAACTAAAAGAAAATGAGATACATGGGTAAAAAATATTTTTGTGTGAGAAGATGAGATCAATAAAAAACCCGAAAGCTTTTTACACTTTCGGGCTAAATTATTTGGATGAATAAAGCTCTATAGTGAGTCCATCAGCTCATCCGTCATCTCAAGGTTATGATAAACTGCCTGAATATCATCGTCTTCTTCAAACATTTCGACCAGGCGCATTACTTTCTTTGCCGTTTCAAGGTCAACTTTGGATGTATCTTTAGGGATGCGTTGCAACTGGGCGTTTTCCGGCTCAATTTTTAAGGCTTCAAGCTTTTTCATCATGGCACCAAAGTTTTCCATGGCAGTGGTAACTGTAAAATAGCCTTCTTCGAGTTGCATATCTTCGGCACCGGCTTCAATCATTTCCATTTCGAAATCATCGGCATTCAGTGTGCCTTGCGGTATGGTGAATATACCTTTCCGGTCGAAGATAAAGCTTAACGATCCGTTTGTCCCAAGGTTGCCTCCAAATTTATTGAAGTACATCCTTACATTGGCAATGGTGCGTTGCTGGTTATCCGTGGTAGCTTCCAGGAAAATAGCGGTTCCGCCGTTGGCATATCCTTCGAAAGTACACTCGATAAAATTAGCTCCATCCTTATCCGATCCTTTGCTGATGGCTCGTACAATGTTGTCCTTCGGCATGCTGGCGCCTTTGGCGTTGGCAATGGCAAGCCTGAGTCGTGGGTTCGAATCGGGATCGGGGCCGCTTTCCTTTACGGCTACAGTAATTTCTTTATTTATTTTTGAAAAGATTTTTGACCTTTTGGCATCTATCGCGCCTTTTTTACGTTTAATGGTCGACCATTTATTATGTCCCGACATAGGATTTTGTATTTCAGATTATGTATTAAAAATATGTTTTCGGTATTGGTATTTGTGGCAAAGTTAATGCTTTGATTGTAAAAAAAAAACTGCCCCCGAATGGAGGCAGTGAGTCAACTAACCAAAATCAACCTTGTAAATTTAATGCGATAGTTATATGCTAAATGGAGTGAAAAAATCCTGTTAACTGCCTGGTTTAGAAGCCTACAAGTGTGATTCCTATTTCAAAAGGATATACTTCAGGTCCTTTGTCATGACGGAACATTTCGGTAATGGCATAGGTGCCATATAGGTTTATTACTCCCCATCCTATGGTTGCCATGGCATCGGCTCTGAATGTATTAATGTAAAAATCTCCTTTATCCTTCACTTTTGATCCGTCAATTTTTACTTTGGTATGCGACCATGCACGTGCTGAACCTACCACTCCGCCGGAGATATGAAAACTATTGGCTTTCAGTTTACTGTTTGTCTGGTATTCGAGCAGCAGAGGGACACGAAGTGAAGCTACCATCAGTTTGCTTTTTTCGTAGTTTTTAGCAGGATCAAGATTTGGTTCTACTACAAGTTTGCCGTCTTCTGTAAGTTCAATGTTATTAGCAAAACGATAGTTATTCCAGGTTAAACCCAACCCGGTAACGAGTCCCAAATGCTGGTTATAAAGGTTAATATTCTGCTCAAGAAAGTTAATATTTACTCCGACGGATTTATTGTAATTCAAATCGAAATAAGGATAGTTTTCAGGATTATTAATCATGCGACTCGAATTCAACAATCCGTTTACACTCAGATCAAAACCAGCCCAATGTCCGTTAAATTTAGGCTTTTTATCATGTTTGCTGATCTTTACGCCGTTGTCGCTGATCACATAATCGCGTTGTCCAAGATTCACTTTTACAGTATCATCAGTTACAACTACAATCCTTTTATCATTCATTATCACGGTAATTGAGTCATCATCTTCCGAAAGTTCCCATTCCTCTCTGCCTGTTTCATTATTCTCATTATTATCCTGGTCTTCTTCAATAATTACACTTTTAACATTTTCCATTCCATCGAAAGTGATTTGATATTGACCTTGTTTGCTGATTTTCTTAACATTATCTTTATCGAAGTAGGTAATATTCCCAACACCTGAAAGATCAGCTTTGAGGAGTTTACGGGCCATTATCTTAGCATTTCCGGCTCCGGAAACATTGGCATCGGTATTATCAGTAATAAATTCAAGGGCTTTCAGGCTTCCTGCTCCCGAAACCTCGGTTTTATGATTTTCAGCGGAACCTTTTAGTGCCAGGTTGCCTGCCCCGCTCACCTGGGTATTCACAGTTTTTGCTGTCAGCGAAATAATGTTATTAGCAGCGCCGCTGGTTTCGTTGTTAAAAATGCCTGTTTCAATATTCAAGGTTGTCTTGGCTGCGCCTGAAGTATAAAGTCCGAAAACTTCGCTTTTCAGAACGGTTTCACCTGTAACTTTTGAAGCACTGCTTGCGTCAATTTTCGAGAGATTTACAGCGGTTACATAAACATTCATTTTCGACGCGTCTTTGATATTATCGCAACTCAGGCTCAGGGTTCCGTTGGTAACCTTGGTAGTGATGCGGTCCTGCAAATTTTCGTCGGTTACAACTTTTACTGCCTGTTTTTCACCTTGCGAAACATACAGATTGATTGCACAGCCTACTTTAATGGCTTCAAAAGCGGGAACCTGGCGTTCCTGTGTGGTAACGTCACCATTCCCTTTTGTTTGAGCTTTAACACTGGTATATGTGAGTGTAAGGAGCATCATTCCTGCGAGTGTCAGTTTCAGAGTTTTCATTGGATTGAGATTATGCTGTTTGTTGATTATTGATTTCCGGATACTAGACGGGGTTGGTTGGTATAATGTTACAGTGAGGGGAAGAAAAAGTTTTTTTGCGAAAGTAAGGAGTAAGGAGAAAGGAGTAAGGAGTAAGGAGGAGAGATAATGCTTTCAAATTCATAACTTTATTGGCTGACAAGGTTTTCATTGCAACGATTGTGAAGTTTTACTGCTTTACACACTGGCACGAAAAGTTTAAAAATGAGAAATCAAAGTATTCCCTTGAGTATCTAATCTTTTAATTTATTCGCTCCTTGCTTATTTTAAATGAGCTCACTTCGGCAAGCGTTCGGCTGAGCTCACGCCGAAGTCTCAGTGCATCGCATGAGATCGCTGCGCTATGTTGATGTTTTTTCTGGCACAATATTTCAG
>CAIRMR010000015.1 GCA_903879715.1 uncultured Bacteroidales bacterium | reverse complement strand
AGACTATATGTTTGAAATTCAGCAAAATAAATTGAAATATAATTTAAATAAACTACCCCGAAGCAGAGCTTTCGAGGTATTACCCGAAAACTATTTCTCTCGCAGCAAAGCTGCGGGGAACTAACCCCTCAGAGATTAGATAAGATCATTTCTCATAATAAATGCATGTACATTGCATATGTAATTATCGTTATAATAATTTCAGAATGCAGACATTACAACGATGTGCTCAAAAAAAAAGCAAAAAAAAAATTCACCTTGTGAGAAAATGCCATTATTTGAATTTACCCCAAATCAAGACTAACAAGTCTATTAGTATTGAGGAATTATTTGAATATTTTACCCTGCATTTTACCAACCAATTTCCTACTGTAGGGTAAAAAGAGTTGCGAATTTACGCTCTCTCTTATTAGGGGTTTTTTTTACTCCCCCCCTATACACCATAAAGAAAGTATATGACAGGGATGATAGAAGGATACACAAATACACTAACCCAGGAAAAGTCGAAGTCGCATTGCGTTAAGTAGTGTTCCCTGAAACTAAAATATTTTTTTTCTCTTCTATTGATTTTTAAAGAAGTTTTAGTTTATACGTAAATACTAAAATCATATAGAAGCAACCTATAGTATTACATCAGGCTTAGGGTTAAGATATTCTTAAACAGTCCTATAGCCTTGTTAATGCTACTCCAATGCTTAAAAATATACTTGTCAGTCATTTTCTTCCTTTCATTAGCATAACCAATTTTTCACGCAAAATTCAGAAGCGCGAATCCAGACCTTGTATGTTGATTTGTATGTTGAAATTAAAAAAGCAGTTAACAAGTGAATGTTAACTGCTTGATTTTCAGTCTCCCGGACAGGATTCGAACCTGTGACCCATTGATTAAGAGTCAATTGCTCTACCAGCTGAGCTACCGAGAGATTTGAGGGTGCAAAAGTAATGTTTTTTCGTTTTTGTTGATAAAAATTTATTCTTTTATTCGTATTTGTTATTTGGGTGAACTTGAGATGCCCGCAAATTGTTAATTTTGAGGATTGAGTTTTTGGTTTCGGATGGAGGTGGTTTACTTGAACCTTTAAACGCCGAAGGCATTTTGAACAATTGAACATCAGAACAATCTTCAATTTCAACCATCTCACCACTACCTTGTCTCCTCTCGCCCAATCGCCCCTCGCCCCCTCTGCCCTTCGCCTCTTCGCTCCCTCACTCAAATAACAAGAAAACACTCACTTAAACCTATGGATTCATCAGCTAATAACCCGTTTAAGTCAGCTCTCAAAGTAAATGAAGGCATTGAGCAACCGCCGTCAGTGAATATTGGCGCTGCAGAGCATTACAGCAAGCCCGGACGGAAACTGCTTACACCCGATCAATATGTTGAAGGGATTGTTAACGGCAACCGTACTGTTCTAAGCCAGGCTATCACATTGATTGAAAGTGCTCTCCCTTTGCACCAGGAAGTTGCCCAAAGTATTATAAGCAAATGCCTGCCACTTTCCGGGAATTCGGTTCGGATTGGGATTACAGGTGTTCCAGGAGTCGGAAAAAGCACTTTTATTGAGGCTTTCGGTAAACATCTTACATCGCAGGGAAAGAAAATTGCTGTTCTTGCTATAGATCCCAGCAGTTCGCGTTCGCGGGGAAGTATACTGGGCGACAAAACTCGGATGGAAGAACTTTCGGTCGATAACAATGCATTTATACGCCCGTCGCCTGCGGCAGGATCATTAGGCGGTGTTGCACGCAAGACCCGCGAAACAATTATTTTGTGTGAAGCTGCGGGTTTTGATACGATTTTGGTGGAAACCGTTGGCGTGGGTCAAAGTGAAATAGCTGTCCATTCCATGGTTGATTTCTTCCTGCTGCTCATGCTTGGCGGTGCCGGCGACGAACTGCAGGGCATCAAGCGTGGAATAATGGAAATGGCTGATGCCGTAGTTCTGAATAAGGCGGATGGCGATAATATCAATCGCGTAAATGTAGCCATGGCCGAACTGCGCAGCGCTTTGCACTACTTCCCTCCTACCGATTCGGGCTGGCATCCGGTGTGCGAAGCCTGTTCGTCCATCACAAAAGCAGGAATACCTAAGATTGACGAAATGATTAGCGAGTATGTAAGATTTACGAAAGAAAACGGATTTTTTGCTAAACGCAGGCTGGCACAATCAAAACAGATTATGATGACTGTAATCGACCAGGCTTTACACGATCATTTTTATCGCCAGGCTGAAATCAGGAAGCTGATGGTTAAACTGGAAGCAGAGTTGCACCAGGAAAAAATCAGCGCGTATGTGGCGGCTCAAATGCTGTTGGAGAAGTATTTTAAAACTGAAATTTAACTACGGCGTTTTTTTTAACGCAAAGGCGCAAAGGTTTCGCAAAGGGCGCAAAGTTGAAAATATAATATAGCATAACCCTATTTTCTATTTAACTTTATAAACTATTTGTAAACCCACCAGCTATGATACAGTTCGAAGCACTTTTCAAAATCTCCTACGGTTTATATATCGTAAGTTCAGGAAATAAAAACAGGGGAAATGGCTTTATCTCCAATACCTTTTTACAGGTTACTTCTGAGCCACCCAGGTTTGCTTCCTGCTGCAATAAGGATAACTTTACGGCGGAAATGATAAAGGAAACGGGAGCATTTTCGGTTTCCGTTATTCACAAGGATACCGATCCGGAAATAATCGGGCGCTTTGGGTATAAAAGCGGAAAGGATACAGATAAACTATCGGGGCTGAATGTGAAGTATGGCGAAACCGGTGTTCCCATTGTTTTAAACGACTGTATCGCTTTTCTTGAGTGTAAGGTAGTTCAGACAATTGATGTCGGGACTCATTATATGTTTATTGGTCAGTTAATACAATCAGAAATCATAGATGATACCAAAGATGCATTGACGTATCTTCATTACAGGCAAGTCCGTAAGGGCGTTGCGCCTAAAAATGCGCCTACTTTTATTGATAAATCGAAATTAGAGGCAAATCTTACCGAAACCGTATTCAAAAAGTTTGAATGCACAGCCTGTGGCTACATTTACGACGAAGCGGATGAAGATGTCAGGTTCACGGATTTACCCGACGATTGGGTTTGCCCGGTTTGCGGATCGGAGAAGTCGGATTTTATTGAAATCCAGTAATCAGGAGACCTTACACTTTGGTTTAGCACGGTGCATCTCTTCCTACTTCCTTACTCCTTACTCCCTACTCCTTACTCTTTACTCCTTACAACGGCTTCTCCCCTGTAAGTTCTGTTACAACTTTACTTTTCTTCCGGCTTTTATCAGGCCAGATTAAAGATGCAGCTATACTTGTTCCGAGTATTGCAACAATTACCAACAGAGAATGTAATGTTGTGAACCCTAGATCGTGCAGCTGAACATGCAATAGCATTTTGAAACCGATAAACGAAAGCAGAACAGCCAGTCCGTGTTTCAGGAACCTGAACATGCTTATTACATGCGCCACAACGAAGAACAGTGACCGCAATCCCATGATTGCAAATATATTGGAGAAAAATACAATATATGGATCCTGGGTTATGGAGAAAATAGCAGGAACTGAATCCACGGCAAACAACACGTCGGTAAATTCAATTACCAGCAAAACAAGAAACAGCGGAGTAAAATACAAGCGGTTGTTATCGTGCTTGTTACGGAACCAGAAATGCTGACGGAAATAAACCGGATGAACCGGGAAATAACGGGAAACAAATTTTACGACAGGGTGATGCGCCGGATCAACTTTATCTTCTTTATTCCGTTCGAGAAACATTTTAATACCTGTAATCACAAGGAAACCTCCGAAAATATACAGTATCCAATCGAAACGCTGAATGAGAGCAGCACTCAGGAAAATAAAGATGAATCTCATAATTACCGCCCCGATAATTCCCCACATCAGCACGCGTTTGTAGTACATTTTCTGTACACCAAACGACATAAAAACCAGTATCATCACAAAAACATTATCTACCGAAAGCATGTATTCGATCAGATAACCGGTAATATATTCGAGCGCCAGGTTCTTCCTGTAAATATGAACAGCCTCCTGAAAATCAGTAACACCAAGGATATTGTATGTGTGTTTATATGTATCGATTCGGTATTGAATGTCTTCAATTGTTTTGATTCCATGGAGCCGTTCGCCGAAATAAAGCAGCAGAAAATAAAACCCAATACCAAAACCTACCCATATAAAGGTCCAGATCAGCGCTTCACGGAACTTAACTTCATGACTTTTCTTGTCGAAAATGCCAAGGTCGAGCACAAGTATAGCCGCAATAAATACAAGGAATCCGGCAAAGATCAAATGTTCGTTTGAAATCATTTTAAAGATGTTTTTGGATGTTTTCTTTAGAAGCTGTCAAAATTAGTCATTTCAGGCGAAATGTGTCTAACTATTTTGTTGCATGCAATATAAAGTTGCTACTTTTGCCGCACTTTTCGAGAATCTGAATATGAAAAATCCATTTGCCAACAGCCTTACTGAAATGAACCCGAGTTCTCTGGTTCAGTATCTTAACAAGCCCAGTGATGAGTTTACCAAAGCCGACCTGATCCGGTATATCGACGATCATAATATTTCGATGATCAATTTCCGGTATGCAGGGGGTGATGGCCGCCTGAAGACACTCAATTTTGTGATAAACAGCCGTGAGCATCTCGATAATGTTCTTTCAACCGGCGAACGTGTGGATGGATCGAGCCTTTTCCCGTTTATAGGCGCTAGCTCAAGCGATTTATATGTACTGCCGCGTTACAAAACTGCCTTTGTAAACCCGTTTTCCGAAATACCTACACTCGATATCCTCTGCTCCTATTATGATAAGGATGGCAATCCACTCGAAAGTTCGCCGGAATACATTCTGCGTAAAGCACACAAAGCGCTGAAAGAGCATACCGGATATTCATTTGAGGTTATGGGTGAACTGGAATATTATGTGATCAGTCCTGAGAATAAACTTTTCCAGGCGCCAGATCAGAAAGGATACCACGAATCCTTCCCGTTTGCGAAATGGGAAGCACTCAGGGCCGAAGCCATGTTTGCCATTGCACAAACCGGAGGTAAAATAAAATACGGCCATTCAGAAGTTGGGAATTTCAAATTCGACGGCATGGAATATGAGCAGAATGAAATTGAATTCCTGCCTGTTACTCTCGAAGATGCTGCCGATCAACTGGTGATTGCCAAATGGATATTGCGTACGTTGGCTTATAAATATGGCGTTTCAATCACTTTTGCACCTAAAATCACGGTTGGTAAAGCCGGCAGCGGAATGCATATCCACACCCGGCTTATGAAAGACGGTGACAACGCCATGGTTGAAAACGGGAAACTGAGTGATACCGCGCGAAAAGCCATTGCCGGTTACCTCGATCTTGCGCCATCGCTTACTGCTTTTGGAAATACCAATCCTACCTCCTACTTCAGGTTGGTTCCGCACCAGGAAGCACCAACCAATATCTGCTGGGGCGACCGCAATCGTTCGGTCCTGGTACGCGTTCCGCTTGGATGGTCGGGAACCAACAATATGATTTTTCATGCCAATCCACAGGAACCGGTTGAACCCAAGGATTTTACAAACAAACAAACCGTAGAATTCCGTTGCCCGGACGGTTCTGCAGATATTTACCTGCTTTTGGCTGGTTTAACCGTTGCAGCCCGCCATGGACTTGAAATGGAAAACGCTCTTGAATACGCCAAAAACACTTACGTAGATGTGAATATTTTTGATGAAGAGCATAAAGATAAAAGTGCAAAACTAGGTCAACTTCCGATTTCGTGCTGGGATTCCGCCGACAGGTTGCTTGAACAGGGCTCAATCTATAATAAATACAATGTTTTCCCGCAATCTGTTATTGAAGGGTTTGCCCGTAAACTGAAAACCTATAACGACCAAAACCTCCGCGAAGAACTGGAAAATAACGATGAAAAACTGATGGAAATCGTGGAGCAATATTTCCATTGCGGTTAATTTTACCCACGGGTTGACTTGGAGTCACCCCGTGAGTAAAACACCAGCAAAGCCGGTTAATCCGGCTTTTTTTATGGAAAAGTTAGGACTTCAACTATTACACTATTACTTTACTCGGACAACATTTCTGTTTTCTAAATAAAAATATTGTTTATAACACGCTGAATATATGGCTAATACCTCCTTGTGCATTCATCAAACAACCGCGTTTTAAAAGCAAATTGGAAATATTTGATTATTTTTGTTAAAAAATAAAGTTATAACAAAGAATCAGATGTCTGATCTTCATAAGTTATCGGTTAAAGATAAAATTAAAGTAGTTCAGGCTCTTTGGGATGATATTGCAAAAGAACAATCCATTGAGAATATTCCGGTTGAACATAAAAGAATACTTGATCAGAGAATCAAACTGATTAAATCCGGCAATGCTCAATTTAAACCCTGGGCCGAAGTACAAAATAAATATCAAAAACTTATATGAGTTACAAAGTCTCAATTCTATCTGATGCAGAGGCTGATATTGACAATGCGAATATTTGGTATGAATCGAAGCAGATAAATTGGGGAAATAAGTTTTTTAAAATAATTTCAGATTCTGTTAATTACATTTCTCAGAATCCATTTGCAAGCGAAGATATTTATAATGGGACCAGAAGATTTGTAATCAAAAAATTCCCTTCTGGAATCTATTACAAGGTAAATCCCGAAGCGAACGAGATTCAGATTACTGGAGTACTTCATTTTAAAAGAAGTAAACGGATAATCAAACGCAGGCATAATTTATAGATTTTCCCACTTTCTAAAATATAAGTTCAATTAAAAAACAATAACGCGAAGCCGGTTGATCCGGCTTTTTTTATGCCTATTTATCTATAAACAAGCCATAATGGCGCATATTAAAAATAATATCGGTCATAATGGCGCATATTTAAAGGAAAAATGGTATGTTTTTCTATTGGCACAGAAGTTGAAACCTCCTTAACCAAACAATAAAAGTTAAACTCAAAAAAATTAAAGGAGAATATACCATGAACAACTTACAATTTGCATTCCGCCCGTTTTTACACACCCTGGCAAACGAAGTTTTTGAGCGCCAGTCGAATGAAACAGAATTAACCTACAAACCTGCCGCTAATGTCAGCGAGGATGAAAACAAGTACAATATTGAGCTGGCTCTTCCTGGTTTCTCGAAAGAAGAAGTTTCGATTAAATTCGAAGAAGAAGTTCTTACCGTTACCGCAGGCCACCAGCCTAAAGAAGAAGTAAAAGGACCAAAATACACCTGGAATGAATTCGGATTCAAGAGTAAATACGAACGCTCTTTCCAACTTCCTGAAACTGTTGATGCTGATACTATCAGCGCGGCTTTCGTGAATGGAATACTAAACATTTCACTTCCCAAGAAAGAAGTTCAGCCTTCGGCAGTGAAACAAATTACGATTGCTTAATTGTTGGATTAATTTTAGTGAATGGAGAAGCAGCCTGAGAGGGCTGCTTTTTTGTTTTCCAACTTCAGGATTTTTTTACCACGGAGGCACGGATTACATGGAGAATCACGGAGTGTTTTTTATATAGCTTAGGTTTAGATTAAGGTATAGGTTAAGGTTTTATCCGCTCAACCTTAACCTTTAATATTTTTCACTCAAGTTATTTTTTTTGGTTCTGTATCTTTTATATTGGGAGACTATTTCCTCAGTGCTCTTCTGTGCTCTTCGTGGTTAAAAACAGGAGTTTCATCTTTCTCCGTGTACCTCTGTGATCTCAGTGTCTCCGTGGTTAATTTTTCTCACCCTAATCACATTTCGTTTTTTCGCACCTTTGCAGCTTTATTTCATCCCAAACCAAAATCGATCAAATTATTCAGCATCAACTAATCCCTAAAACCAAAAGTCTAAAACCTTTGAAAAGCATGGCCAAACAGAACCTACGCGCTCACGCATCCATGCTCGCAGCTACACTGTTATTCGGTGTCAATTACTGGATTGCCAAGGGACTGATGCCCGATCACCTGTTGCCAATGCAGATTATATTCCTTCGTGTTCTAGGGACTTTACTTATTGCCTGGATTATTCAGATAAGCGTTAAAGAGCTTAGGGTGCTAAAAATTGACCTCGCAGATTATCCTCGCCTGATCGTGAGCAGTTTGCTAGGAGTGGCAATAAACCAGATGATGTTTTTTACCGGGCTGAATCATACAACTCCTGTAGATGCGGCCATTATAAATTCTGTAAGTCCTATTCTTGTGCTTGTATTTGCAGCCTGGATTCTAAAGGAACAGGTCGGTATTTCCCGGTTGGCAGGCATTTTGCTGGGAGCTACGGGAGCAATGATGCTGATACTGCTTGGCAACCCGCTTTCGCTGAAAGGCGGCAGTTTAACCGGCGATATGTTTATTGTGGCAAATACGGCAGCATGGAGCCTTTACCTTGTTATTTCGAAGCCGCTGATGGTGAAATACAATCCGTTTTTAATGATGCGCTGGATGTTCCTGATCGGGTTTATCGGTGTATTTCCATTTACCATCAGGCAGGCCCTAGAAATTAATTTCAGTTCATTTGATTCTTACACCTGGTTCGCCATCTTTTATATTATCATAGGTACAACTTTTATGGCATACTTCTTTATTACCTATTCACTAAAGCGGCTATCGTCACCCGTAGTGGCATATTATACCTATATTCAGCCTATTATAGTTGCTATAATCGGAATTGCGGTTTTTGCCGAACACATCTCCTGGGTGAAGATTGTGAGCGGATTGCTGGTTTTTGCGGGGATTTATTTTGTGACACGGAAGAAAAGAACTGAAAAATCAAAGTTTTAATTTCTAATACAAATTGAAAGTAGTAAAACAAATAACACAAAACATATAACATAAAACATATAATGTTTAAGTAAGTCAAGGTTACTTTTTCGTTTTTTATTTAGTGTTATATGTTAACCATTTTGTCAATTAGCAGATTGCTAATAATATCAAATGTGTAATCAAGCCGTGTTATTTTTGTTGTTTTCTTTAGCCGTTTCAATACTTTTCACAAAGATCGAAATCAACTCTTTACATTCTGAAATTGCAGTCTCCAGCTTAGGGAAATCATTAATCAATGGTTTCCTTTTAACAATTTGAAGACAAATGTTTGATTCTTTAAGTTCTTTAAGACAAATCTTCATCTTGTGAATAAAATCATTGCGTGATTCAGCTACCTGGGCTTCACCATAGTTTAAGGCAGGTGACGTTCCTGAACGGAGCAATTGACCCGCAATATGATTGCCAGCCCTGCTGGTTGGTAATTGTTCGACTATGTCAATTATAAGAAGGGCAAAATTAATAAGCCGCTCCTCCAGATCATACTTCTTAGGAATATTCATGGCTTTTTACTTAATAATTTTTCATTTTTTGTTATATGTTTTTCATTAAATATCCGGAATTAGCAATAGCTTTACTAGACAAAAAAGTGAATTTTATTGTAAATGGGTGAATTTAGTATCAAATATTCAATCGGATTCCGCTCCCCTAATCCCTAAAACCTAATCCCCAAACCCTTTTCAAAACATATGCCTGAACGGCAACAGCAGCCACCCCAGCACTTTCTCTATCCTTGGTCTACGCAACCAGCTCAGGTGGTCGAAATCCTGGCAATTAAGCAATGTTTCATCAAAATGATGCTGTATTTCCTCCACAATTCCTGTATGCGTTCCAAAAAGCATTACTTCATGCTGATAGCGAAAACTACGATAATCAATATTGGGAGATCCCAGCCCGAAGATTTCACCATCGATAAGTAAAAGCTTGGCATGCAGGTTGCTAAGGGTATAAAAAACGAGTTTAATTTTGTTGGAATAATAAAACCCCAGGTATTTGCTGCTAAGCAAATCTATGGATCGCACATCAGAATGCATCGGCAATATTATTTTAACGTTTACCCCGCGCTTAGCCGCGTCAGCAAGCAGTTTGCGGATTTTATGGCCGGGAAGGAAATAGGGCGTTTCGATAACGATCTCTCTTTTTGCTTTACTTATCAGTCGTTCGAGTTTGGTTTTTATTCGCTGACGATATATGGATGGCGAATCCTCAACCAGCTCAAACTGATCGAGAAATTTCGACTTCTTATACGTGAATTTATTGAAAATATATTTATTATAAATCTTAAAACTATCAAGAAATGAGCGCTTAAACATCAACGTAATACCACCGGTGAAGCGCATCATGGATTCGCGCCATTGGAGCGAATAACCTGTAATGTTAGCCGAGCCCATATAACTGATCTGGTCGTCGATAAGTAAAAATTTGCGGTGGTTACGCCTGTGGTTTTTGGTGAAAAAGTCGAACGAATAAAGAATTTTCCTGAAAAACCGTACTTCACCACCAAATGATATCAGCTCACTAAAAAAAGTTTCGGTATACGAAACACCCCACGAATCGAGTAGTAATTTAACATGAACACCTCTTTTAGCAGCTTTGGTCAGGGCTTCGCGAAAACGAAGACCCATTTCATCATTACCAAACTTATAAAATTCGAGATATATGTATTTTCCCGCCTGGTCAATATCATGCAGCATCGCCTCATAAAACCCGGGAGGCTCGCTGTATAACTTATGGCTGGTTAGGGCTGCCGCAGGACGGGTCATGAATAATGAAAATTGGTAAGTCAAATGTAAGTCTTTTCTTTGAAAATATGGAAAATATTGCAGTTGCCTGAAATATTCAGCGGTTTGGTTTAATTTACCACGGAGGCACTGAGAGCACGGAGTTTCGCGGAGATTTTTGCTTTATATATTCTATAGAAAACCTATTTGTCAGGCATTGTCAGAAACGCCGTATGATTTGATCATTTTTCTCTGTGTTTATCAGTGTCATCTGAGCCTCCGTGGTTATCCTCCTTACTTTAACAGCAAAGTCCTGCCATATAGCTGTTGATCTTATTCTTTCCAGGAACACCCAAACATTGTATCTTTGTTCATTCAAAACAGAACTATGATCAGATCAATGACAGGCTTTGGCAAAACAACAGCCAATCCGGGCGGACGTACCGTTAACATCGAAATACGTACCCTTAACAGCAAGACCCTCGATGTAAATACCCGTATTCCATCACAATACCGTGACAAAGAATCCGAAATACGCGCTGAAATAAACAAGGTGCTCGAACGAGGAAAAGTTGATTTTATGATCACGGTCGACAGCGATTCCGATACCAACGATTTTATAATAAACCGCCAACTGGCATCAAAGTATTATACCGAAATAAGGCAGATGGCTATTGAATTTGGAGAAAAGACCGGGGAAAATATTATTTCCGATATACTCAAAATGCCTGAAGTTCTGAAAGCCGGCCGTGAAGCACCTGATGAAACCGAATGGGCGCAGGTTAAAGCGGCAATTGCCGGTGCACTTGAGTTAACTGAAGCGTTCCGTATAGCCGAAGGTGAATTGCTGGGTAAAGATATGATTGCCCGGATTCAGCTTATTCTTGATCTGCTCTTAAAAGTTGAACCCCTGGAAGGCATGCGTATTGGCAACCTTCGTGAGCGTTTCCAGCGTAACCAGGATGAATTTCTTGAAAAGACTACCAAGGTTGATAAATTTGACGAAAATCGTTTCGAACAGGAAATATTCTGGTACCTAGAAAAACTGGATATAACCGAAGAGAAACTCCGGCTGCGCAAACATTGCGATTATTTTATCGACACGCTCAATTCGCCGGAATCCAACGGGCGTAAATTAGGATTTATCACCCAGGAAATCGGCCGGGAGATAAATACGCTTGGATCGAAAGCATATAATGCAGAAATACAGATGATTGTAGTGCAAATGAAGGACGAGTTGGAGAAGATTAAGGAGCAGGTTAGTAATGTTTTGTAAAGGGGGTGGGGATTAGGGGTTAGGATTTAGGGGTCAGTATTTCGCGTTTCAAAACAATGTTTAACATATAACACTTAATAAAAGATGAACAAGTAATTCAGAGACAGTAAAATGCCCGGCTTTCTACTTAATAGCCAGGCTACTGCTACACTTAAACATTTTTCATTTTGTGTTTTATGTTTTTAATTAATTACATTTAAAATTATACTCCTGCATGCTAACTGGCAATCAGCTGAACCATAAAATGATCATCGTCTCCGCTCCTTCCGGTGCCGGGAAAACCACGATTGTAAAACATTTACTCAAGACATTCCCGCAACTCGGATTTTCTGTTTCGGCCACCAGCCGCAAAATACGCGATTGCGAAATTAATGGCCGCGAATACTATTTTATGTCGTCCGACGCATTCAGGCTGATGATAGATGAGGAAAAGCTGCTCGAATGGCAGGAAGTATACCCCGCAAGTTATTATGGCACGCAGGTTTCGGAGGTGGAACGTATCGCTTCCGATGGTCAGTTCCCCATTTTTGATGTAGATGTGGTTGGCGGGTTAAATATAAAAAAGATGTTTGGAGACAAGGCTTTGGCAATTTTTATCAGGCCTCCTTCGTATGAAATACTGGAATCACGGCTGCGCTCAAGGGCAACGGATAGCGAGGAAAGCCTGCAGAAAAGACTGGACAAGGTTAAATGGGAACTTACTTTTGAGAAGGATTTTGATTGTGTGGTTGTGAATGATAAACTGGAAGATGCATTTAAAAAAGCTGAAACATTGGTGAAAGATTTTCTTGGTATAACGCACTAAATATTCTGAATACTCATCGCGAACGTTGCATTTCCTTTGCGTCTTCGCGGTAAAAAGATTAAACGCAAGGACGCATAGTATTTCGCAAAGAGTGAAAAGAAAATGAAAAAGACCGGACTCTTATTTGGCTCATTCAATCCCATTCATGTCGGGCACCTGATGATTGCCGGTTATATGCGCGAGTTCAGCGACCTGGATGAATTATGGTTTGTAGTTACACCGCTTAACCCGTTGAAAGAGCAAAAGTCGCTGTTGCCTGATCACCATAGGCTGGAAATGGTTAACCTGGCCATTGAAGATGACACCCGTTTCAGATCATGCAATATTGAGTTTAAGCTGCCAAAGCCTTCCTATACCATTCACACGCTTACGTACCTCCAGGATAAATACCCGGACCGTGAATTTGTAATTATCTCAGGCACAGATATTTTCCCCACTTTTCATAAGTGGAAAAACTGGGAACAGCTTTTGGAATTCTACAAATTTTATGTTTACCCCCGACCCGGCTCGCAGGACCATGAACTAACCAGGCATCCATCGGTAAAAGTATTTAACGCGCCTATGGTCGAAATTTCAGCCAGTTTTATCCGGGAAGCGATACGTGAAGGAAAAAACATGTCGTATTTCCTTCCTGAAAAAACGTATAAGTATATTCAGGAGATGCACTTTTATGAGAAATGAAAGGAGACAATCCTTAATTAATAGGGCTTGGAATTCAATATTCTTTCGATAATTTAATCGTTTCTATTTAGTTTGCCAAAAGTTGGAAGTCGGGAGTCGGAAGACGGGAGTCGGAAGACGGGAGTCGGAAGACGGCAATTTCAATATGCATATTCTTTTCTTTGTTAACTATTAATCAGGTAAAACGGCAACCATTTTAGCAAAGCCAAATATAATTTCAAGAATAACAATTTGTTATAGGCTGGCTTCCAGCAAATATTAACTTTTTGGTACAATATCAGGAGACAAGATTTATTGCCAGGCTTTGAGAATAATATATTAATTTTGCGCATCTAACTGATTACAAGTCCTACACCATTTCCCGCACCTGGTGGGACAGCAAATCGAAAATCCCTTTATGAATATCAGAAGTATCCTGCTTGCCGTCTTATTTTGCAGCTTATTTTCACTCCTTAACGCGCAAAACATTGCCATAAAGCCTTCCACCACAGGAGCAGGAGTATTTTTAGGAGCGACAAAACCCCTGCGCGAAATTCCTGAACTTACACCCGAGGAAGTACAACTTCTGAAATCAAAATCGGAAGGAAGAGAAAATAACGAAGAACTTCGTGACAGGTCGTACCCATACGCAAACGTGGCTTTGCCGAAAGGTCCAGACGCTGTCTGGCAGAAAACCAAGGGTAAAGCAGCTTCCGCGAAAGCGCCCACGGCAATTTTTGAAGGTCAGAGTACATCATCCTATCCTCCCGATTGCAATGGTGCGGCGGGTCCAAACCACTTTATGCAGGCTATCAATACCACGTATGCTATTTATGATAAATCAGGTACAAAACTTGCCGGTCCCACCAGTTTAAGCCAGTTGTTTAACGGCGTTGCCGGGGCGAGTTGCGATGATGGCGACCCTATAGTCCTTTACGATGAGCAGGCAGACCGTTGGTTAGTTGCCGAATTTTCACTTTGCGAATCGAATGACAGGATGTTGCTATCAGTTTCGACAACTAACGACCCGACCGGCAGTTGGTATGCGTATTCTTTTGATATAGCGGATATTCCTGATTATCCCAAATTCAGCGTTTGGCAGGATGGTTATTATATGGGTGACAACAACAGTTCGGGCAATGATATTTATGTTTTTGAGCGTTCGCAGATGCTTATCGGGGCTGCCAGTCCGAAATTCGTTGGCTTTAACAATGCCTGGCGCCCCGGCTCAGTTGATGGGTTTATGTGCACCCCACCGGTTGATAACGATGGCACCTTCGCTCCTGCCGGATCTCCGGGGCTATTCATTGCTATGAGCGACGATGGTTTCAACAGCGGAACGGATCAGCTTTGGATTTACGAATTAGCGGTGAACTGGAATAACACTTCGGCTTCTACTTTTAACAGGACTCAGCAAATAGATGTAACACCTTTTGACAGCAATTTCGGGAATGACTGGACAAATATCAAGCAATTGGGAACAAGCCAGGAACTTGACGCCATTCCCCAGGTGATTATGAATGTACCTCAATACCGGAATTTCGGCACGTATCAAACCCTGGTTTGCTGCCACACCGTGGATGTTGATAATACAGATCATGCGGGTATCCGTTGGTACGAGCTCCGGAAAACTCCACCGGCAACTACATGGACTGTTCGTCAACAAGGTACATACGCGCCCGATATTTATTCGCGATGGATGGGAAGCATTATGCTGAATGGATATAATGAAATAGGCCTGGGATATTCTGTTTCGGGTTCAACCCTCAATCCCGGAATACGGTATTGCGGGCAAACCAGGTCAGAATACACTAGTGCAAGTGGAATACTCGATTTGCCTGAAGAGATTATTTATAGTGGCGCTGCTTCACAAACCGGTGCCGAACGATGGGGTGATTATTCGCAAATGTCAGTAGATCCGGTTGATGACGGCACTTTCTGGTTTACTACCGAATATGCAAGTTTAAGCAGCAGGAAAACCAAAATAGCCGCTTTCCAGGTTGGCATTATCCCGCCTACCGGATATTTTATTGCGGATAAAACTTTGCCTTGTATCACTAACTCTATTGTTAGTTTCACCAGCCAGGCAACAGGCAGCCCAACGCAATATTCCTGGGCAATCACTCCTGAGACTTTTACCTTTACAGATGGAACCAGCAATTCATCTGTAAATCCGAAGGTGATTTTTACTGCTTTTGCAACTTATACCATATCGCTAACCGTTACAGGAGCCTATGGCACTACAACCACAACCAGGACTGATTACATCAAGGTAAATGAGGTTAATGCCAATTTTAAAGCAAATGTAACCTCAGCAGTTGTAAATAATGCTATAATTTTTACTGATGCTTCAACCTGCGGAGCCAATACCTGGGCCTGGAATTTTGGTGAAGGCGCTATACCCGCGACAGCTAATTCGCAGGGGCCACATACTGT
>CAIRMR010000014.1 GCA_903879715.1 uncultured Bacteroidales bacterium | reverse complement strand
TATTAATTAATAAAATATAATCAAGATTAAATAAGACAAATCGCACATTTTTAACTAAAATTCAATAATGGTATAACTTATTGTATTACTGTATTTTAGTTAATTTTTGCATGTTGTACCATAGTTATACCCATTCACGAAAAAAGCCTGTAATCTTTTGATTAACAGGCTTTTATGATTTTAAATGTGACCCCGCCAGGATTCAAACCTGGAACCTTCTGATCCGTAGTCAGATACTCTATTCAGTTGAGCTACGGGGCCCTTAGGAGGGTGCAAATATACAACTTTATTTAAATTTGCAAACGCAATAAAGCTATTTTTGCCGCAAATCCTGAAAATAGTCGTATGAACAACAACAATTTCCTTTCCCATATACCCGCAATGGCTCAAGAACTTCCTTTTGCAATCACAGTTTGTGATACTGAAGCCACTATATTATATATGAACGACCAATCTATCAGCACTTTCCGGAAATATGGCGGTGCTGATATTATTGGCACCAGCTTATTTGAGTATCATCATGGTCCATCGGCTGTGAAATTGCATGAATTACTCGATACCCATACAAAGAATGCTTACACCATTGAGAAAAACGGAATCAAAAAAATGATTTACCAATCTCCCTGGTTCAATGAAGGAAAATTTGCCGGACTAATTGAACTATCATTGGAAATTCCAATGGAAATGGCGCATTTTGTGAGAGGCTAAAGAAGAACAAGCTACTTAAGAAGATTGAGGTATTGAGCGAAGGGAGACAGAGCGAAGAGAGACAGAGCGAAGGGCGGGGAGCGACCAAGAGAGAGACGAGATGATGAGAGGTGACAAGGTGTAATCTCTTAATTTAATTATCATCACCCTCAGTCCAGCGTTGACCGCGTTCTGCCTTTTTCCCGGATAGAGCCTTTTTACTTTCAATACGCTTAAGTTTTGAACTTCTGCTTGGCATGGTCGCAATGCGCTCTTCTTCTGTTTCAAAGGCTTTTTCCACAAGTTTGAAGAATTTCTCAATTACCAGTTTACGGTTAGCTAATTGCGTGCGTTCACGACCAGAACTTATACGAAAAATACTATTTTTTGAAATCCGGGTATGAAGTTTAGTCAAGAATATTTCTTTCTGTTCCACACCCAATACATTCGATTCCAAAACATTAAATATCAGTATTACTTTAGTCGAAACCTTATTCACGTTCTGTCCACCGCTCCCACTACTTCGGGTAGCCTCAAAACGGCATTCATTCAGAAGTACTTCTATGTCAGGCAAGTTTGCCATATAATTTAAAATGTGAAGTTATACTGCAAATCAAAAAAGTCAATTCAGTCTTAAACTATGCAAAGATCAGAAAAGAAAGCATTAAGCTGGTATAAATTCACTTTTCGTTAATTATTCTTCACAAATTATTCAGGGAAAGCAAAACCACGTGGAATTATTCCTGCCTGTATGGAATCAACTACCGAACCATCGCTTGCGTTGAATCTGATTACAATTCCACTGCTGACATAATTTTTAGGGTCAGAGGCATAAAGATATCCCGTACTGTTTTCATATCCCAATGAATAAAATGATCTTGATTTTAATAACTCAGGCGACGCATTTTCCAATGTGATATTAAACCTGTACACGCCATAATTGTAAAGAAAATACAAGATCGATTTCTGCTTGTTGATCAACAGTTTCTCAGGATGAACATCTGTTGCAGGGAAATTATACGTATAATCAACGGCCAGGGAAAAAGGATCAATACGGATCAGTTTTCCAGGTGTATCTCCAGCCTGGGGCCATCCCGAAAATCCTTTGCCTTTGCACAGAACCCATATCCTGCCATTTCCATCAGCCACCAAACCTGAAGGCACATCACCAACCTTGATAGTTTTTATAACCCTATCCGTTGTAAAATCAATAACAGTAACTGTGCTATCCACACTAAATCCTCCGGTATTAGCCACATACACATAATTGCCCGATTTCAGCATCTCATCGGGACCGGTTCCTGCCGGAATAGTCCTGTTAATTGTGTTCGAAGCCATATCAACAACCGCAATATGCCCGATCCAATCCGAAACATAAGCTTTGGATGCATCAATAACCAGGAACTGGCTTGGGTTTATCATGTTTGTAATTGTAGCTTCCGACTTAAATGTAGCTAAATCCACCACTTCAACAGTTCCCGCATTATTAACCACTATATACCCTTTCCCGTTATAGATGGTCATACTTTGCGCTATATTGCCAAGTGGTCGGTGATTTACCATTTCAAACACATCCTGTTTAACAAGGTTACTGTCAGGATTATAGTATGTGATGGTGCCGGTGCCGGTTTGAAAAGGACCTTCGTTAACTATAAAGATCCCGCTGCTGAAGGCTCCTGTCTTCGAACTGTCGTCCTCTTTTGTACACGAAATTGATATAAAAATGACTGCAAGAATCAGTAATAAAAGAGAGGTTTTACGTATTTTCATCATAATTAATTTTAGTACCTATAAAGAGATTAGGAGGTTTATTGAAAATGATATTCCCGGTTCCGGATAATAGAGAACGGATTGATATGTTTTATTCATCAGGTTCCGGATTTCCGCTTGTAGCCTGAAATTTGACTTAGTTGTTTTAAAATTGGCACCTGCATAAATATCAAGCAATGAATATGCCGGCAGGAATTTTTCATTGTCACTCTGAACATACCGTTTGCCGGTAAGCGAATACGAAAACATCGTATAATATTTACCCTTCCCGGCATAAAATGTTTCTACAATTTTGTGTAAAGGAATATAAATCAGCTGCTTATTTTGAACACCGGCACCGTTTGAAGTAGTATCCCGGTTGGTGGATGGGGTATAATTATAGCCAAGCCTGAAATATCCTTTTATTCCATAAATCGCAAAATCCGTTTTTGAAGATACTTCCACTCCCCTGCTCCAGACTTTCTGCACATTTTGTGGCGACCATATTACTGATGTGCCCGGAACCCATTGTATCAGGTTATCAATAAGTAGGCTATAAAAATCAAGCGTGATTTTGGACTGTATATTTTCTCCCTTTTGATAAATATAAGCTGCACCGGCCTGAATGTTCCAACTGCTTTCGGGTAGAAGATCAGGATTTCCACCGGGAATCCAATACAGGTCGTTCATAGTGGGAACACGAAAATTCCTTGAAACTCCAAAACTAACTTTAGCGCGCTTTGAAACAGGTGCTTCTACATTAAATGAAGGGCAAAATGGTATTTTGAATCCTTCAGTAAAATCCTGGCGCAAATTCAAAACACTTTTTATTCCGGTTCCTGTTTGAATGTAAGCCAATGCTAACCATACCGAGCCTTCATTCTGATTTTTAATTCCGTCGTAATAAGGAACGTCGGCACGAATCAAACGTGTTGAAGCACCTGTACCCAATGTAAATTTTGTGTTAAAATAGCGTTTAAATTCAAATTCAGTTTGTATCGTATTTAAATGGTAAAATTCATCAAGGTTGGAATTTTTACTCTGGTAGCGCTCCTTTTCATCAATAAAAGATGACCTTACTAAAAAAGATTGATTTCCACCTAAATATGTCCATTGCAGACTACTCCGGATTGCCTGGTCCCATTGTTGCTGATCACTCGAAGTCATGGTCATTGTAGGAGGAATCTGCCGATCCGTGGTTTGAAACCAAAATCCTGCTGAAAGGCTTTGCTTTGGATTTAGAATATATTCAGCCTGGTGGATAGTGGATAGTGATTGGGAAAGCGCGTGCTCCAGTTTTTTCCTGTTTCCGCTGTAATCCGTATATTTAAAATCATTGGGATTCCATTCCCCAACCAAAGATCCCGAATATGCAAGACGAGTATTCCCGGTATTTAACTTCATGCCTCCAGTCATCTGACCAATAGTTGATCCACCTAGTAAGATTGAAGATTGTACAGGAGTAGAAAACTTCATAGCATTTGACAGCTGCAGGCTTCCTCCTAAAACTCCTGAACCAAGCAATGCGCTTGCACCTCCCGATTGCAGCGAAATCTCACTGAACCCGAATGAAGATATACGGGACAGGTCAGTCATTCCCATATTAGGTTGAGTCAGGTTTATTCCGTTCCAGAAAACGCCAGATTGTGATGAATTTGTACCTCTGACGGATAAAGTAGAGATCCCTCCGGGACTATACGTCCTAAGAAAAACAGGAGATTGCTCCGAAAGCAATGATGCAATACTTGCGCCCTGACGTATTGAAAGCACTGTACTATCGATCTTTTGAATTTTCATCCCCACTAGGAACAATGATATTTTGTCGGCTTTTATTTCTACTCCTTCGATGGAGTGAATGGAATCGTATTGCTGGGCTGATATCTTCAGTGCCAGTATGGAAAACAGAAAAAATACGATTACCCGTCTGATCATAAACTCTAACATAATAACGGGTACACAAAAGACCAAATTCCGTAAAAGCGGAAATCCGTCGCTGCTTTTAACCCGAAAGCATTGAACAATAACACATCGGCAGGTCTTCTGACTCACTCCCCCTTTCCGGCGCCTTCCCATGACGCGCAAACGTCAAAGTGGCATAAGGATTGCCGGTGGGCAAAATTGGAGTTCACAGCAGCGGGACTGTTCAGGATTTTCACCTGATTCCCTTTTCAGGCATACCCATTGCAAATGGGATGCACACCGTTGATGCGACAAAGGTAAATCAATAAAAAAGATTTTTACAAATAAAAGATTTGAACAAGGGTGTTCATAAGTTAATTTATGTCTGGGCTAATCAGAATAGAAATATTAATTATCAGTTGCTTAGAAACTGGATTTTTCTTAAAAAAATATTCTCTTTTACCGGGCACAATATGTTTTCACTAAAAGCATCGAAACACAAAAGGCACAAAAGTGAACAACTTTGAACTTCTTTGAATAAATATGAAAATCAACTTTCCTTTTACTCTTTTTCAGAAGGAATAAAAGATTCGATTCCGGGATAAAAAAGCTTCTTACTGGCTACTTCCTGCGGATAGGTATAATAATGCATCAGCGCTTCAGCTCCCAGGGTACCGTCATTCATATATAACTCAACTTTGATAACGGCAATATTACGCTTCATCTCCTGCAATCGCGCCCGCAGAAGGAAAGGAGCTTTGTCCATTCTGACAGGTTTCAGAAGTTTTACTTCCATATTTGAGGTTACACCAGCTGTTTGAAGTTTTACAAAAACATACCAGCTGGCAATCTCGTCCATCAAGGTAGCCTGAATTCCACCGTGCAGTACGCCAACCCATCCCTGCAGATGCTGCTCCGGTTCCCAGTCGCAGAGTACTTCGTCACCTTCCATTCTGAAATGCATTCGTAATCCAAGCTCATTATCGGGCGAACAGCCAAAACAATTGTATCCTTCAAGCTTATGAAAGGGATTATTAATAGAAATTGAATTTGACATGCCCAAAAATTGTTAAGTGTGTTGTAAAAAAAATGCCTGAAATTAAACAGGCATTTCTATTCCTTTATGACTGAAACTATTTCGCCTGGCCCTTTACGTAGTTGGTGGTCTTAATCACCTTACCTGAAGCATCCAATTCCTGCCAACTGCCTTCTTTTTCGCCATTCAGATATTTTCCCTTCAGCATTACATGACCCTCTTCATCATAATCCGTCCAAACTCCGTTTAACTTGCCTTTGATATAAGATCCTTCGGATTTCATTTTTCCGTTCTCGTAGTATTCCTTATAAAATCCATTCTCCAGATTATCTTTGAAAAGCTGCTCACTCATGATCTTTTTTTCGGGATAATAAGTCTTCTGTATGCCCTGAAGCATATTATTGACATAAATATATTCAGCAATCGGATCGCCTTTTATGGTATAAAAATTTGAAGGCCCATCTTTAATATCATTTTTATATTCAGACTCTTCCAAAAGTTTTCCGGCTGAATTTTCATAATATATTTTCTTTTTACCATTAATTTTACCGTGAGTATAATCAATCAGCGAAGCTGGATTGGTTCCATAAAAAAACTTTTTCGCTGTTCCTTCTATCATGTTATTTACATAATAAATCTCGCTTAAAAGGTAACCTCGCGGATCAATTTCAATGGCAATCCCATTGAGCAATCCACTGTTAAAATGTTCGATCCGTATAAGTTTACCATCATTTGTATGAGTGGTCCAGCAACCGTATTTCTGGTTATTGAGATAAGTACCATTAAGTGTTCCTACCAGAGTTTTTTCTTCCCAAACGCCTTGCTTCTGCCCTTTTGCATCCGTTTGATTAACAGGTGCCTGCGCAAAAACGAATGAGATTGAAAATACCATCAACAGGCAAACAAAAAGATTTTTTTTCATGACAGATAATAGGTTAAGATGTTTTGAATATGATTTAGAAAATTGTTTTCAAATTTGGAGTGCCTTGTGCTCAGTGCTTTGTGCTGAGAGCCCAGTGCCTGGCATTATTTACTTGAATGCTAAATCTCAATTATTAAGCAACAAAAATACAATATTTTTAAAATTCTATTTTAGTGAATCCTTTTCAATTTCGCCATACAAATCAAACGCATCAGCTTCTACAATTTTTGCTGTGTAGAATTCACCGATTTTCAGCTTCGCTGTTTTTTTTATTAAGACTTCATTATCAACTTCGGGTGAATCGAATTCGGTGCGACCCACAAAAAAATCTCCTTCCATGCGGTCGATCAGCACCCTAAATAATTTACCAACTTTCATCTGGTTTAATTCCAAAGAGATACCCTGCTGAATATCCATGATTTCAGCAGCACGGCTTTGCTTAACTTCTGCCGGAACATCGTCCTCCATACCAAATGCAAATGTATCTTCTTCATGCGAATAGGTAAACACTCCTACCCTATCAAATCTGGTGTCGCGGATAAAGGTCTTTAATTCTTCAAACTCTTCTTCGGTTTCTCCCGGATAGCCAACAATAAAAGCAGCCCGAACAACGGCTTCGGGTAATTGCTGCCTGAACTTCGCCATCAGGCTGTAAGTACCTGCTTTATCCACGCCACGGCGCATACTTTTCAGAATGCGATCACTGATGTGCTGAAGAGGAATATCGACATAATTGCAAATATCTGGCCGTGAAGCCATTACGCCAAGTAATTCATCAGGAAAAGTAGTAGGAAAAAGATAATGAAGCCGTATCCAGGTAAAGAGCTTTAAATCAGAAAGTATGGTTACCAGCTCAGGAAGCATTTGTTTTTTATACAAATCGATTCCATAATAAGTCAGATCCTGGGAAATAAGCAGGAGTTCCTTCACGCCTTGTGCCGCTAATCTTTTAGCTTCGTCAACAATATCCTCAATGGGGCGGGAAATATGCTTACCACGGATACCTGGAATGGCACAGAAGGAACAGCTGCGATCGCAACCTTCGGCAATTTTGAGATAAGCATAATGATTGGGAGTTGTGAGGTAACGTTCGCCCAGCAAATCCTTACGATAACTGGCACCCATTCTTGTCACAATTTCGGAAAGATCACGGACACCGAAATATTCGTCTACTTCAGGAATTTCTTTTTGCAAAGGCTCCTTAAACCGTTCTGAAAGACAACCCATTACATAAACCTGTTTCAGTTTCCCGCTTTTTTTGGCATCAATAAATCCAAGAATAGTTTCAATAGATTCCTCCTTGGCATCGTTAATAAAGCCACAGGTATTGATGATCACTGAATCTTCCCGGCCTTTTTCGCCATCGCGGAGAACTCGGATGTTATTCAGTTTAAGCTGACCCATCAGTACTTCGGAATCAACGGTATTTTTTGCACAGCCGAGGGTGACAACTCTAATGGTGTGTCTGGGAAGGGTCATTCTTTGGGGATTAGGTGTTGGGTGCTAGGATTTGGTTAAGGCAAATAGACTCTGCTCAGTGCCAAGAAAACTCTAACTTGAAACAATAAGACTTGAAACTTTATTTTGATCTTTTTATATGCGATGCTTCGCATCTGTTTCTTAATATGATGAAACGAGCCATGCCAATAATTTGTCTCACAGAGCGATGATTATTTCCATGGCGAACCTTTAGCTCATTAACACCTTTAAAAATAAGCAAGACGTTAATAACTAGCGAAGCGTTCTCATTAACACCCGTAAAAATAAGCAAGCTGTTAATAATTCCATGTGACCCGTAAAAAATTAAAAAATAAACACATGAAATCTGTTTTCGTAGAGACGCAAGCATTGCGTCTCTATGAAAACAAACTGTTCACAAATTCATTTTTATCGAAAATCTGCAGGTCTTCCATTTTTTCACCTAAACCGATAAAGCGGACAGGGATTTTAAACTGATCGGAGATGCCTATTACAACACCGCCTTTAGCCGTTCCATCCAGTTTGGTAAGAGCCAAGCTGGTAACTTCTGTAACTGCAGTAAATTGTTTTGCCTGCTCTATAGCATTCTGCCCTGTAGATCCATCAAGAATTAACAATACTTCCTGAGGAGCATCCGGCAGGACTTTCTGCATCACTTTTTTGATTTTACCCAATTCATTCATCAGGCCAACCTTGTTATGCAAACGTCCGGCTGTATCAATAATTACAACATCAATATTACGGTTTACAGCCGAAGTAACAGTATCAAAGGCTACTGCTGCCGGGTCGGAACCCATTTCCTGTTTAACAATGGAAACACCGGTGCGATCAGCCCAAATGCTTAACTGGTCAATAGCTGCGGCACGAAATGTATCGGCAGCCCCTAACAGAACACTTTTACCTGCTTTCGTAAAATGATAAGCCAGCTTGCCGATGGTGGTAGTTTTACCAACTCCATTTACACCAACTACCATAATTACATACGGAGTATCACGTTTGGGGAAATCGAAGCCAACAAATTCGTCCGTATCATTTTCGGTAAGAAGGGCCGCGATTTCTTCTTTCAACAAACCATTCAGTTCGCTGGTTCCAAGGTATTTATCGCGTGAAACACGATCCTGGATACGGGAAATTATTTTCAAAGTAGTTTCAACACCTACATCTGAGGTAACCAAAATTTCTTCAAGGTCGTCGAGAACGTCGTCGTCAACACTCGATTTACCGGCAATTGCTTTGGTAAGTCGCGAAAAAACACTGGTACGCGTTTTCTCAAGGCCTTTATCAAGAACCTCTTTTTTCTCTTTAGCGAAAAACGAAAATATTCCCATTTGTTTTTAATTTAGTTCAATTGTGCAAGATTTTCGTATTCAGAGGAAAATAGTAAATGGGTAATAGAAAGTAGTTTTAATTCAAGTAGTTCAGTGTAACAATAGTTAATTCACCATTTTCCCATTTTTCTATTTTCTATTTTCCTTACGATTTTCCCAAAACTGAAAAAGCTTTTCCCCTAAAGAAAAAGCTTTCCGTAAGAAACAGAAGTTCATCTGTTATTTCTTATTTTTAGGGGTCAGATGTAATACGCCATGATTAACGATGATATCATTTTGATTTAACGTTTTTCCAATCATGGCTATTTCGTATTATTTTTTAGCCAGGAAATCTTTTACAAGCTCGTTAGCTACGATGGTTTCTTTGAACACGTAAGCACCGGATTTAGGTGAACGGGCCATACGGATAACTTTTGCATAGTCCTTACCACTTGTGGTACGCAGGGTTGCAACAACTTTCTTTGCCATGGTATATTATTATTTAATTTCGCGGTGAACGGTTACTTTCTTTAATATCTTGTTGTATTTCTTAAGTTCAAGACGCTCAGGCGTATTTTTCTTGTTCTTAACGCTTACGTAGCGCGATGTACCGGGCATTCCGCTTGTTTTATGCTCTGTGCACTCCAGAATTATCTGTACCCGTGCTTCTTTGCTCTTCTTAGCCATTGGTTATTCATTTTTATTACAGGGGTGCAAAAGTATGTACATTTTATCAATTAAACAACAAGTGCCGGAAATTTATTTTCGAGATTTTCATATTTCAAAAAATCAACTCTCCAACATACATTTTGCATTAAGTTGTCAAAGATAAAACAATCCTTCAATAGTCTATCTTTGTGTTTATGATATGGGAATCGTACCGCCGTGGATTTGATGCTTTCCTGAGGCTCGAGAAGTCTCTTTCGAAGCACTCAGTAGATGCATATAAGCATGATATCGAAAAACTTACCACATTCCTGGAAGAGAACAATATCGCTGTTCAACCCAACGAAATCACGCTGAATCATTTGCAGGATTTCCTGAAATGGCTTAACCAGACTTCGCTGAACGCCCGCTCACAAATGCGGATTATTTCAGGGATTCGGGCATTTTATAAATACATGTTACTAGAAAACCTGATCAGCGACGATCCTACCCTGCTGCTCGATATGCCACGAACAGGCAGAAAACTTCCTGAATTCCTGACCATCGATGAAATTGAACGGCTTATTGCAGCTATCGATTTATCAAAACCTGAAGGTGAGCGCAACAAAGCAATGATAGAAACCCTTTATGGTTGTGGTTTGCGTGTATCGGAACTGGTTAATTTAAAAATCAGTTGCATTTATTTTAATGAAGGCTTTATGCGGATTACCGGCAAAGGCGACAAAGAGCGATTGGTTCCGTTCAGCGGGAAAGCAATGAAGCAAATAAATCTGTACCTCCACGAAATCCGGAGTCATATTACAATTAAGAAAGGAAATGAAGATTTTTTATTCCTGAACAGGCGCGGAGCAAAACTTTCGCGTGAAATGATTTTCATGATTATAAAGGATCTAGCGCTGATTGCAGGCATCCAAAAAACTATCGGGCCACATACTTTGCGCCATTCATTTGCCACTCACCTAGTTGAAGGAGGTGCCGATCTGCGGGCTGTGCAGGAAATGCTTGGCCATGCAAGTATCACAACCACTGAAATTTACACACACCTTGACCGGGCATTCCTAAGAGAAAATATTCTGGATCATCATCCATTATACAAACGGAAAGCCTGACACATTTCCGGAAATTAAATCCGCACCACCAACTTCCATGAAAATAACTATCCGAAGATTAATCATATCCCTGTTCTCGTCCGGCGCTCTGATACTTTTATTTGTGTTATTCGTTCCCCGCACCTACGATGTTCCACATGTCAAAGAGCTGAAAAGTACTCTTTACTGGAATTTGCCGACCGGTTCACAAATTGCTTATACATTAATCCCTGCCAAAGGAATAAAAAAAGCTTCTCCTATAATTTTCCTACAAGGAGGACCGGGCGGCTTTTATACTGAAAGAACCATTGAATTATTTAGATCTTTTTCCGAAATTGGGTATGATATTTACCTCTATGACCAGATTGGAGGAGGACATTCTGCCCGGCTGAAAAATATCAGGGAATACACAGCCGACAGGCATAAAAGAGACCTTGAGGAAATTGTCAGAAAAATCGGTTCAGAAAAAGTGATTCTGATAGCACAATCGTGGGGCGCAATATTAGCTACTTTATTTATTGCCGACAACCCTACTAAAGTTGAAAAAATTGTTTTTACCGGCCCTGGTCCCATACAACCCATGAATATGGAGCTAGCTAAGCAGGCCTCGCCAGACAGTTTACAATTAAGAGAACCCAATTTCTCAAACGCCCAGGCAAATAAATCAGTGCAAAATATCCGTAGCAAACTTACAATGAAATGGGCATTGCTATTTGGTAAAAAGCTGGCTTCAGATACAGAAGCAGATGATTTTCAAACCCTGCTAAATAAAAAGCTTAACAAATCAACGGTTTGCGACACCTCTATAGACGTGAGAGCTGAAGGGGGCGGTGGATACTATGTACAGGTAATGACAATCAAAAGCTTAGCTAATGTCAAAGACCCAAGACCTGTTTTGAAAAAGTCCAAAATCCCTGTTCTTGTTATGAAAGGACAATGCGACAACCAGAAATGGGGCTTTACAAACGAATACCTGCAACTTTTCACAAATCACAGACTTGTGATAATTAAAAATGCAGGTCATTCTATTTCAAGGGAACAACCTGATTTGTATCTGAAAACGATTTGTGATTTTTTAAGCGAATAAATCCAGGATTGCAGTTTCTTTCGAAAGCGGATTCCCCTCCTATCCCGCGTTTATCGTGAACTCCAGCTAACCAGTGTTAATTCCTGGTCGGCAAAATAGAAATCAAGCTGTGCATCCTCGAAAGTAACACGGTGCTCACCCCACGTTTCATCGTCCTCTTCCAAATCTTTATATCCGTTCTCTGTCATAAGGGCTATGAGGTTATCTTTTGTGACATTAAAAATCCGAGAATCGAACAGCTTTGTTTCAAGATTGTCCGATTCAATGGTGCTCAGGTCAGGCTCGCCATTGGCTGCATCGAAGAAGAAATTCAAACCGTCATCCGGATAATTCCAAACGATACTTTCAACATTGCCATCTACAGCATTTTCAAGTTCTTCAACATCTTCAGGTTCACCATAAATTGCCCTGACAACTTCGGGAGTACATCCGAAATGGATATCGCCCAATCCTTGTTTTAGTACTATCTGAATATCCATTTTTATACCTTTCTGATTAATTATTTGCCACTTTATACAAAATCACATTTAGTAATCCGACTAAAAGACTTATTGCGGATTCAAACATTTTCGTTCAAAATCACATCGGAAGAAGTACCCGATTCAAAGGAGATTAAGTTGCAAATGCGTTTAAAATTTGATTGCCCAAAGACCTAGAAAAAAATTTACCTAAAAAAAACTCTAATTCCCCCTTAGAAAAAGCAAGTATCAAATGAAGTTTCCATTTACAATACTCTGGTAATTTTTTATTAACCGCAAGGACGCAAAGTGTTAAAACACATAAAGTTTCCCCCTTCATCTTTCCATCTGTCAAAAACCCCGAATACAAGTGATTTCTCAATTCCGGATAAAGCTTTTGCACTTTGTACTACTTTATCCTTCATTGACCTATTATAATACAATAATACATTATTTTAAACTCAGAAGCAAACTAAAAATGAATTTGCCTCATTAAATTGTACTTTTGACGGGTAAAATCTGAGAATAAATGCTGACTAACCGACAACTTTTTTTAAATAACCTGGCTCAAACCAGCGATTCTCCTCTAGCGCTTGAAATTACGAAAGCCGAAGGAGTATATCTTTTTGATATTTCAGGAAAAAAATATATGGACCTGATTTCCGGAATTTCTGTAAGCAATACCGGTCACAGGCATCCAGAAGTTGTGAAAGCCATTAAGAATCAGGTTGATAGCTATCTTCATCTGATGGTCTATGGTGAATACATTCAGTCGCCACAGGTAAAACTTGCCAGCGCATTAGCCGCTTTGCTTCCCGAAAAGCTGAACAATTGTTATTTTGTAAACTCAGGCAGTGAAGCTGTTGAAGGGGCACTCAAACTTGCTAAACGTTTTACAGGAAGAAGTAAAATTATTTCCTTCAATCATGCCTATCATGGCAGTACGCATGGCGCATTGAGTGTTATAGGGGATGAAAGTTACCAAACACCTTTCGGCCCGCTATTACCTGGAATTGTACACATTGAATTCAATTCAATTGATGCTTTACAGGCTATAACTGCTGAAACTGCCTGCGTTATCATAGAACCCGTTCAGGGCGAGGCCGGAATTGTGGTTGGAAAACCTGAGTTTATAACGGCAGTAAGAAACAGATGTAACGAAACAGGCACCTTGTTAATTTTCGATGAAATTCAGACTGGAATGGGCCGTACCGGAACCATGTTTGCATTTGAGAAATACAATATAATACCGGATATACTCTTGCTGGCCAAAGGATTAGGCGGAGGAATGCCGTTAGGAGCCTTTATTTCCTCACACGAAATTATGCAAACGCTTACTTTCAACCCGGTATTGGGTCATATCACAACATTCGGAGGTCATCCGGTTAGTTGCGCGGCCGCCCTGGCAAATATTGATGTGATTATAAACGAAAAACTAGTTGAAAACGTTGAAGACAAAAACAAACTTATTATACAACTTCTCAGTAAAAGTAAGTCTATCAGACAGATCAGGTCAGCCGGATTGATGATTGCCCTGCAACTTGATAATTACGCCCATGTAAAACGAGTAATTGACCGCTGTATTGAAAATGGGGTAATCCTGGATTGGTTTTTATTCAATGATTCATCGATTCGTATTGCGCCGCCACTAACAATTTCTTATGAACAGATTCAGGAAGCCTGCCATATAATTCTTGATGCCCTTAAGGAAGATTAGATTAACAATAATTACTTTTGGAAATAGATCAGTAAGTGAATTATATTTGCATCTTTAATTACCAACATGCCAGTTGAAATTTCGCACCGTAAACTTGAATTCCCTGACCTTGAAGAAGCGGATGAATCCGGGTTATTAGCCGTTGGAGGTGATTTGAGTCTTGAACGCCTGAAATTAGCTTACTCGAAAGGAATTTTCCCCTGGTACGAAAAAGGAATGCCCATTTTATGGTGGTCACCTGATCCCCGTATGGTACTTTTTCCGGATAAAATGATTATTTCGCATAGTTTAAAGCAAATCATTAAAAAGCAGCATTTTACAGTAACTATTGATACTGCATTCGAAAAAGTTATAAAGAATTGCGCTCAAACCCCGCGTAAAGGAGAAAAAGGCACATGGATTACCCGGGAGATGAAAAATGCTTATATCGATCTTCACAAGGCTGGATTCGCTCATTCGGCCGAAGCCTGGCTGGATGGTAAACTGGTAGGAGGATTGTATGGGGTTGCAATTGGTAAAGCCTATTTTGGAGAGTCGATGTTCCACCATGTTACCAATGCTTCAAAAGTTGCTTTTTTCCACCTGGTTGAAAAACTCAGTAGCTGGAATTTTAAAATCATTGATGCCCAGGTATATACCAACCACCTGGAAAGCCTTGGCGGTGAAATGATACCCAGAAGCCAATATATTCAGATTCTTGAAAAAGCATTGCTTATTGAGGATGCTCCAGTATCCTGGGAGAAAAGGAGTTCTGAAATGGGAATCTGAAAAACCAAATACGTTGCATTTACAAACTAAATTATTATTGTACAAAACAACTTCACATGACTATCCATAATAAAGAAATATACATGCTTGAAGCCATAAAAAAGGCTGAAGAAAATATCATAACCGGTAAAGGCGGTCCTTTTGGTGCCGTGGTAGTACGTGATGGGAAAATTATAGCTTCGGTGGGGAACCGCGTAACTTCAACGAACGATCCAACAGCTCATGCTGAAGTGGTAGCCATTCGCGAAGCATGTAAAGAGCTGGATACATTTGATCTTTCGGGTTGCGAAATATATGCAAGCTGTGAACCTTGCCCCATGTGCCTTGGAGCTATTATGTGGGCCAGGATTGATAAACTGTATTATGCTGCCGAAAGGAACGATGCTTCACGCGCAGGATTTGATGATGAACTTTTTTATTCCGAACTGGCTTTGCCTGCAGATAAACGAATGTTATCACCTACGCAACTACTTCGTGAAGAGGCAAATGAAGTCTTTGATAAATGGATTGATGAAACAGATAAAATTCCTTATTAATTTTGCATTAGTGTAAAACCTGATACCGTAATCAGTTCCCATTTGGGAATCCAGCCTGTTTGAATTCTTAGACTTTTATATACCCCCAGTTTTCACCACTCTTAATTCGTCGGATCTGCATTTCGCTCACGCCAAATTGCTTAGCGATCATTTTCAGACGCGTTGTTTGTTTTGGACTGGCAAGTAGCTTTTTAATTAGCATTACCCTGGTAACAGTCAGTTTGTGCCCGTTAATTGCTGTAGCCGGTTCTATCCTTTTTTTTCTGGCCTCAAGCACGTGGGGACTTTTCTGGCTATGAACCAGTCTTTCAGCCTCTGTAGCCCATTTTAGGTTATTGACATTATCGTTGCTCCGGCAGTAATCCAAATGCAAAACATGAATCTGATCGTCTGAAGTCTTGGTAAGAAAGTTTTGAGCTACAAGCTTACAAATGAACAGATGCGAATTCAGCATTTTTTTGTCCCTATAAATCTTAAAGCGGAACACTTTATATCCTTCTGACTTTGTTCCTTTAAGTAATCTCCCGTTTTTTATTTCGTCAGAGAAACTCACCATTCTTCCGTAATTAGAAACCGCGTACCGCAGTTTTAAAGAAAAGTCCACTTCAATTTCTCTAAATTGTTCGCCAGGATAAATCCTGACCTTTTCACTTTTCATTTTTCAGGAATATTAGGGATATAAACTTTGAATAGTACCGTATGTATTTAGTTGGGCTAAACTAACGGTCGAAATTCCATAGATATCATCTTTAATGGATTCAGATTTACTTCTATGCAAATGTAAGGCAAATATACAAAACAACCTGAAAATAACAGAAGCGAAAACTGAATTAAAATATAAAGAGAAATTAAAGATAGGTCTTTAACAATTCTCATGACAAGTATTATGCCTGGTACAGGAAGATGCTTAGTTAATGTAACAAATTGGGAATGAACTTGATGTTATAGAATTTCGGCTTCAACAAAATACATATCAATTTCACCCTTGTTCTTAGCCTTTACCTTGCCACGGTATTCACAAGTAAACAGGTCTTTTACCAGTTCATAGGTAGAACCCGAAATATTGACTTTCCCCGGGGTTCCGCTTGACTCCATCCGGCTGGCAACATTAACGGCATCACCCCAGATATCGTAGGCAAATTTATTCTTTCCGACAACCCCGGCAATAACTTTACCCGTATTGATACCAACTCTTAATTCCCAGTAATCCAAATCATTAGCCATACGTTCAGCTTTGAGCCTCTCCATATAAGCCTGAATCTCAAGTCCAGCCATAACAGCATCAATCGGATTGGATGAATTCACAACCGGTATACCTCCTGCGCACATATAAGAATCCCCTATTGTTTTGATTTTTTCAAGGTTATATTTGTCGATAATCAGGTCAAATTCCAGGAAACAATGGTTTAATTCTTCGACCAATTGTTCCGGAGTATGTTTTTCGGCAATAGATGTAAATCCTTTGAAATCAGTGAAAAGTACTGATACCAGGTCGTATTGCTTCGGTGTGGCACTGCCCTTTTCCTTTAGCTCCTCGGCAATTTCAAAAGGCAGAATATTCAATAATAATTTCTCCGATCTTTCCTTTTCGTTTTCAATTATTTTTTTAGTTTTACGTACATACCTGTAGTTTTTATATAATCCAATTGCTAATAAAAGCAGCAGGATTCCGGTGATACTGATTGCATTGCGAATAGTTTTCTGACGCTGTAGGTCAAGTTCCTGTAGAGCTTTGTCTTTAGTAAGCAGATCAACTTCGCCCTGCTTCTTCTGAAGATCAAAATTTAATGTTACAACCTGATTCTTTTTATCCATTTCTGCATTGTACAAGGTATCTTTAATGGTGGAAAACAAGGTTTGATATTTATATGCATTCCTGTAATCCGATACTTTATTATACATTTCAGCCAGGCCTTCATAAGCTGTTTTCAACTCATAACTTGCGCCGATTTCCTTAGCAATATTCTGAGCTCTGATAAAAGTGGTGATGGAAGCAATATTGTCACCTTGCTGCCTGTAGGTTTCAGCCAAACCGAGCGAAGCCTGCGACATCTCGAGTTTCTTGTTTAACTTATTGGCCAGATTATATGCATCCTGCTGGTATTTGATTGCTTTTAAGAATTCCTTCCTTTGCGTATATACTCTTCCAATATTATAAAGAGCATAAGGGACATTCCCGTTTTCAGATTTGTTATATGCTTTCAGGGCTCTTTCAAAATATACCAGTGCTGATTTATTATCGCCCCTTGCCAGGTATATTTCGCCTATATTCACAGCAGAAGTGCCGATAGCCTCATTATTACCTAATTCTTCACTCAAAGGAAGTGCTTTAAGGTAATACTGCAATGCCCGTTCGTGAGTTGCTTTTTTATTAAAATAGACAGCTCCGATGTTTACCAGCACAGTAGCCGTACGGAGTTTATCCCCGATTTCTTCTGAAATCCCAAGAGCTTCAAGATAATACTCAATAGCTTTTGCATCATCGCCCTCATTAAAGTTAACAACACCAAGGTTACTAAGCATATTGGCTATACCTTTTTTATCCCCGATCGACCTGAAAATATTCAGAGATTGCTGCCAATAGGGTAATGCACCTATATAGTCGCCCTGAAAATAATAAACCCTTCCAATGCTTTTTAAAGCATAAGCCTGTCCAGGCTTAAAACCGAGTTTATCTGCCAGTGCTTTGGCTTCGTTGGCATAGCGCAATGAATATTCAGGATTTGAACTTATCAAACTTCCTGACAAAGCGATAAGAGTATTAACTTTTACCGTATCCTCGCGGGCAGTTTTAAGGATAGCTAATAAACTGTCGGATTGTTCCGTCAGGGCAAAGCCTCCACTGCTTAATACTAATAATAGCATCAAAAGTAACAGTTTAAGCTTTTTCATATTTAAGTTTCGTTATGATGATGCCGTACACACCTTCCTGTAACATTAAACCGGGAATAGTACAATTTTGTTTAAATAAAAAGGAGAAGAATACAGTACATCCTTCTCCAATTTATTATTCTATCTTTTAATAATCCGGAATAGTTGCTGTTTACTTTTAATAACTAAACGGATAAAATACACTCCGGATTTGAGACCTGAAAGGTCAACCTGCATTACAGGACCTTCCATATTACTAATTTCTGCTTTAACTATTTTACCCAGGAAATCACTGATGATCACATCTTTTTCCGATAAAACGCTTTCGCCAATAGTTATATATACTTTATCCGATGTTGGATTAGGATAAGCAGTTGGTTCCTGATTTTTGGCTAGTGATTCTCCTTCAAGCGGGCTGTCAGCTTCTGATGCTTTGTAACATTTATTGGAAGTGGAACTGGCATAGGATGCCGTAGCTGTTTTATGCGTTCCATAATATGAAGTTACTGACCAGGTTATTTTAGTTCCATCAAAGCGGGCCTGCCATGTTCCTGTTCCGGGCAAAAATAATACAGGTTGTTGACTGGCATCAAATTTACCAGTTCCGGTAATCTTATTATCAGCTCCAACAGGAACATATACCGGCGTAGCATTTGAATTCTCATATTTGAAATTAGCAATGAATGTGTATCCATTTCCATCCTTTGTCATAGGAGTTATACACACCAGGCTGGTCTTAATATTTTTGGTATTTGATCCATACGGATTCACATAGAGTGTTCCGTTAACCGGGCTGAAGAAATAGTTGGCAGCGGTGGCTGAAGGAATAATCTGGTAAACGCCCGCTACACCTTTGTATTCAGGACTTAGGATAAAAGATAGCGAAGTTACTACTGAAGAGATTTCTCCATTTACAAAACCACTGTATGTTGCTGTGTACTTCGGAAGAGGATCGCACCTCCTGATTACTTTGTTATCAGCTTTAACAATGGCTGCAGCTTTTTGTATAATGAATGTTGCTGAAGTACTACCAGTATAGTTCAGGTCGTTAACGGTAGCCAATACCAGGTATGAGCCTGCATTTAAGGGCAGTGATGAACTGCCGTTGAATGTGTAGCTTACCTTCAGGTTTACCGGGTTGGTAATTGCAAAGGGTTGCATCATTACTCCGCTGTATGTTTTGGTAAGATCAGCCTGGTTAAATGAAAGATTTGCCGGAGCCGGTTGAATATTGAAAGTGGCCGAATCGCTGCCAACATAGTTCAGATCGTGCACAGTGGCAACCACTTTATAGGAACCAACATTTACCGGTAGTGTCGGATTGCCATTGAAAGTAAGATCAACTAACAGGTTTCCAGGCACAGTTTGTATGGAGGGCTGCTGTCCCAATCCCGTATACAATTTCATTAGATCTTCCTGAACAAATGTAACAGCTGCTTTTGCAGGGGTAATAGTGAGGGTAGCCAGTCCGTATTCAATATTGAAATTATTAGAAAGTAATGAACCTGGTACAATCAGGTGTTTACCAACTGTATTTCCGGTTACCATGTTCACCGAACGTAAAAGGACGTTGCCAATGGAATCACCTGACAGTATTGAAATGTCATCATCACTGAGAATAATGATTGCATCACTGTTGCTGTTTTCGTTTATTGTACTTGTATTAACCAGCGCAGTAGCATTTACAAGAGCAGTTGCATTTACGAGTGCCGTTGCGCTTACCAGATTACCATCCGCATCATATTTATTTACAAGGGCGGTTGCATTTACCAGGGCTGTAGCGTTAACCAGGGCAGTAGCATTTACCAGGGCTGTGGCGTTAACTAGAGCTGTTGCATCAAGCAGAGCCTGGGGATCAATCATTGTTCCGTTTACCAATGCCGTTGCATTAACAAGTGCCGTTGCGTCGCTTATCATAAAACTTTTATTCACCAGGGCAGTGGCATCGAGCAAGGGTTGACCAAGATCGTTCACCAGTGCCGTAGCGTTAACAAGAGCTGTAGCATTGACCAAAGCAGTAGCGTGAGTTTGCTGTAACTGCCATAGAATAGCCGTACTGTCCTGCCCGCTGATCATCACCTGGTTGCCTGGATTTATGGTGTCGTTGTTAAAGATATAATCAAACTCAAAACCAGTTATATTTTCGCCATAAATAAAAGTTTTATCCCTGGGTTTGACCAGCAGGTCCATTTTTTCGATGGTGAGGAGACCGTTTTTAAAGACGAAATCAAAACGGTTGTTTAATGATCTATCAAGTGAATCAATCGGATCAATACCATTCAAAGGATTCAAAGGATCAAAAGATGAAGGTTTGATTTCCCAGAGACCAACATTGCTTAATCCATCTGCTACAGTTTCAAAAGAAATAGTTTTTATCCGCTGCAATTCTGGTTCTGTAAAACCGGCACTGTCCAATGGAATACTGCCATCAATACTCACCAGGGAGTATTTTGCTGTAAAGTCGGGCAACACTTCTCCGTATTTTTTAGATTTATTGGCAATTTCTATCAGTATTTTTTTCTTGGTAGTAAAATAAAGCGGATTGGACAATCCGCCATCAGTTCCATTAGTTTGAGGTAAAGGAGGGTTGAACGCCTGAATTTCAGGGAATAGTTCAGAGAATTGAGGAATTGTTCCAACAAGAACGGAGTCTCCTTCGTGAGTGGTTCCTGAAGGAAGCGGGGCACCTTTGAAATAAATCTCGGTTTCGGGTGTGAGATAATTGCCGGTCACAGTAATTTGAACAGTATCCATTCCGGGAATCAATGTAGTATCGTAAGTAATACCTGTAAGCTGAGGAGATGGATTTGCCAGTGTTTGTAAAGCTGCATCAGCCTGTATTAAACCGTAACCAGATGAAAGATCAAATCCGGGAGTATTCATATCAATTGCGGAACTTTGTAATAATCCCTTCAGCCCATCAGGTGTAATCCCTGTTGTATAAAACTTAGAACGCGCTTCAAGGATAAGAGCGGCAACACCTGCTGCATGAGGCGCGGCTGCGGAAGTACCGAAGAAATTGGGGAATTGATCTCCATCAATATTTACACCACCCAGATCAACTGTTGTATTACCTCCATTTGGGGCCGTGATTTCCGGTTTATTCCTCATCACGCCATTAACGGGCGTTCCGCCAACCGATGAAAAAGAGGCAATAGTAGGCGGATTAACTCCGAATGCAGGTGTGTTACTGTACAGCACTGCTCCTACTGCTATTGCGCCATTTGCATTTGATTGGCCGACAAGGGTTGAACTGCCTGTGCCGTATTCATTAAAAGTGAGATTACCCCGGAATACAACATATTTGAGATAAACATTTGTTCCTCCGGAGGCTTTCACTATCATGATATTTGTTTGTGCTCCTCCGGGTGCAACGGTAAAGGGAAGCACTTCAATCGGCTGCCCACCGACATTTCCCCTGTTGAATCCAAAAAGGGTACCTCCATTATTATTGGTCAGGTAAATATCCAGGTCAGTGTTTGTATTTTCTGAAGCTGAACCGTCATCCCATTGAAGTACAATTGTATAATTTCCTTCGGCCAGGGATACACTCTGGTAAATATCATTACCTCCGCTCCCGGCAAAGTTATGCGCAACACCGGTAATTCCGGCAGGCGTTATTCCTGCAGTGAATGAACCCTGGTACGATTTATTCCCGTAATTACCAGCGGCGGAAAAATAAGCAACACCATGAGATTTTGCTAAATCCACAGCCTGTGCAACTATCCCATCAGATAAAAAAGGTTGGGTTATATAGGTAATATCATCAACAATAATATTGCAACCTGCATTTTCAAGTTCTGTTATGCCCTTTGCAAAATCAGGAGCGTTAATAAAACCTGTTCTGAATGCCAGCTTTGCTTTAGGCACAATATCATGAATAATCTGCAACATAGCCCGGCCTTCATCCGTTCTGGTTCCGAAAGGATAATCAAGCACCACATCAACCGGATTTGGATTTACCGGATTCCCGATTCCGGGAAGGTCTCCCTTGAGAACATCGTCCTGCGCTGGATTACCAACTAAGGTATTATAACTATCTGAAATAACCCCGATTTTAACTCCTTCGCCCTGCAAATTAAAGCCATTACGCGCAAAATCCGCACGCATGGAAACATCACCCAGGCTTGCAACAATTCCGCTGGTTGGTATAGCCGGGTATACTGGTTGCACATAATTAATATAAGTTTGAAGGTTATTAAGTGACAGAAGATTGAGGATTGGAATCTTTCCTGTAATTATACCATTGCCGGCATCCTCAATCACATCATGTAATCCATAGGATGTGACAAGCAAGTTAAGAAGCGATGCATACATCCCATCCAGTACCTTGATCTGGATCAGAACATCTGATCCGAAAATCTGGAAGATATCATTTGTAACGGGCGTTCCTCCTGCTAATTTAAAGTTGTAGAGTGAAGTCAGTTCAGGACCTATGATTGAAACTAACTTACCACCTACAGGCGGGGTATAATAAGGGAATATATTTGATGGAGTCTGGCAAACAAGTACATTCTGGAAATCAGTAGTTTTAAATGAAGCCACCAAAAAATCGTCACCAGCTTTTACAAGGGTTCGTTGATTCTGAAGCCCTCCGGAAAGGGTGTAGGTAACAGTAAACTCTGCAGGCTTCCCGGTTCCTCCAAAACCGGAAGTGCCGGTTATCCTGAAGCCTTTAAAAGGATCACCTGCTAAAGTTGGGCCTAAATCAATATTCTTATAATTAAGTTTACCTGATATAACCTTTATCGTCACATTAGAATATGTTCCCGGCAATGCTTCGACGGAATATCTCGCCATTGCCTTACAATTAATAGTATTACCGTTATGCTTAACATCCAATACTATAGTATACCGATTATTACCCAGATCGGTTACAGACTTGATGGAAGTACTATAACCCTGACCATGGTCTTTACTGATTTCGCAATTTGTCTGAGCAATTGCTGCAGGACCAGCAATAAAAATCCGGAGTGCGAGAAATAAGGATATGAATAAACCGTAAAAATTTCGTCTGTAAATTCTTTTTTTCATAGTCAGGACCTTTAATTGAATGAAAACTGAGCATACATTCTAATTCGAAGCAGAACCTTAAACCATGAGGCAGGCCAATTATAAAGGCCGGTAGAAAATTGGAGGGATTAACAATGTTTTAGGAATTTTGGAGTGGGTTTTCAGGATTCAACAGCAGGAATCTTATCCAGTATTTTATTTAGAATGATTCTAAGCAAAGTAACACATTAATAACAAACTTTTAGTGTTAATTACTTGTTAATTAACAGAATCTTAACAATCCTTTTAATTCTGTTTGTAGCTATTTATGGAAGGAAAATCAGAATAAACTGAAAGGATAATCTTTAGTAAGGTAAAAGCAATGAACGACTAATTAACAAAAACGAAAATCAATGTTCAATATGTTCAGATTACCAATAAGTCTATCCGGGAAGTCGACTTACGAATTTAGTATTGGTAAACCTTAACTGAAGTTTAAGAAATCCTTGATTAACCGTAGGAGCGGATTCACTTAATCTAGTACTTCGTAAACGGTTACCGCATTAGCTTTATGTTTCAGGCTTACCTCCCCTACTTTTCGGCAGTTGAAAGATTCTTTCACTTTTTCGTACGAAATATTGTTAATCAGAATCTGGCCGGGGCCTGCGGCAGATTGTAAACGCTGGGCTGTATTCACGGTATCACCAATTACGGTGTAATCGAGGCGCCGTAAACTTGCGGACCCAATGTTGCCTGAAATCATTTCGCCGCTGTTAATCCCTATTGAAACATTAGGTACAAAAGTGACAGTTTCAGACAGGGAAGGCAATTTGCCAATTTTTGTTCTTAAAGCCAGGCATGCATCAATTGCCCTGTCGAGGTGATAATCACCCCGGAAAACAGCCATGATTGCATCACCGATAAATTTATCGACATATCCGCCCTGCAGAATAATCTCCTTCACCATAACTTCAAAGTAACTATTCAGAAGTTTCACTACTGTATCAGGAGATTCATTTTCGCTTATAGAAGTAAAGCTGCAGATATCAACAAATACTATGGTTGCCTCTACAGATTCGTTTGCCATTAAGGATGCTTCAAACTCACGGCCGCCCATAAAATTAAGTACTGTTTCATCCACGTACATTTTGAGGATGCTGTTTTCGCGGATGGCTTTGAGTGTTTCACGGATTTGAAGACAATGTTTTATTGTTTTCTCCATCGTTAACGACAAATCCTCAAAATTGATAGGTTTTGTAATAAAGTCGAAAGCGCCGCGGTTCATAGCTGTACGTATGTTTTCCATATCACCGTATGCCGAAACTATCACCGATTTAATCAGCGGGCTTGATTCACCCAGCCGGCTCAGTAACGTTAACCCATCCATTTCGGGCATGTTGATATCGCTCAAAACAATATCGATATCGGGATGAAGTTGAATTTTCTCCAATGCATCATTGCCATTTACAGCAAATACGAACTCATATTCCTGTTCACGTATCTTCTGGCGGAATTTTTGTTTGATGAGCATCTCCAGATCAACCTCATCATCGGCTACTAAAATTTTTGCCATGAACTTATAATTTAAATTTTTCTTTTAAAACTTTGAAATCAACCGGCTTTGTTAAAAAATCATCGGCACCCAGTTCCTTGGCCGTATTAAAATTCTCGGCATCGCCATAAGCTGTAATCATCATTACTACCGGGGGAGGTTTATGGTATGTTTGCTTAATCTGCCTGAGCAATTCCAGGCCACTCATCCCCGGCATATTGATATCAGATAAGATCAAAACCGCTTCATGTTCGTGCAGGTTCAGGTAGGCAAGTGCTTCTTCGCCCGAAAAAGCAAATGCAAATACAAGGGTTTTATCCTTTATCTCTTTGCGAAACCGTTGTTCAAACAGCGTTTGTATATCTCTTTCGTCGTCAACTACTAATATTTTCATGTGTTTATTTTTTAATTTTTACGGGTCACATGGAACTCGCCATGTAAAATCATTTTTCTGTGTGTCAAAATTGCAGACATGGCTCGTTTCATCTCTGTAAAATTTAATTATACCGGTAAAATAATTGTAAACTCAGCACCTTCGCCTTCTATTGAATCCACTTTTAACTCCCCGCCATGAACCTCAATAATGTCGTGGGTAATACTCAATCCCAAACCTGTGCCTTCGGTTCCTTTCTTGGTTGTAAAAAATGGCTGCATTATCTTGTCTTTTATATGTTCAGGAATGCCGGGGCCGTTATCAGCAATCTGGATGATTACTTTACTGCCTGAAGTACTGGTTGTTACTCTTAGTTTTGGGATGTATCCTTCTGAATGAGCGAGCTTTTCGCGCATAGCATCAAAGGCATTGTTGCAAAGGTTGATAATGACACGACTAAAGTCTTCTGCTATTAAGGGTACCATTCCGATGCTTTCATCCAGGCTTATTTCAAGGCTCACATTGTACGGATTTTTATTGGCACGCATGCTGTGAAACGATAGGGTCATATTTTCGCTCACCATGGTATTGAGAGCCGTCAGCACTTTTTCGCCTGTACTGCCACGGCTGTGCATAAGCATTGATTTAACTATACTGTCGGCCCGTGACCCATGTTTATATACTTTTTGCAGGTTCAGTTTTACATCCCCGAGAAGGGCTGTAATATTTTCAGTAGCATCCTTATTATCTGGTTTTTTCAGTTCATCAAAAACCTCATCAATCAGTTCGAGGCTCAGTTCGGAAAAATTATTAATGAAGTTCAGCGGGTTCTTAATCTCGTGGGCTATGCCTGCGGTCAGTTGCCCAAGTGAGGCAAGCTTTTCATGCTGGATTAACTGGTTCTGTGTAGTTTTAAGTTCAGCTAATGTTTCCTCAACACGCTGCTTTTCTTCCGATAATTCAAGATTTTTTGATTTTAACTCCATCTTAAATTCCTCATTATCCGAAACAAATTTGAGCAGCAGAAAAAAACTGATTGAGGTGATGATAACAATATTCAAGAAATAAAACACAATTCGTACATCCTTCGGGATATCAATCCTGGCAATCGGAATAAACAAGTCGATAATTACCGAAAGAAACACCATCAGCACAAAAAGCATAAAAAACACTTTTGCCCGTTTTGGCGTATGAAACATTAAAGCTCCCAGCGGGCTCATCATTGCAGATAAAACCACGACACTGCTTTGTTCAAATCCACCGATTAAAATGTGGGTTAAAGTCGGGAATAACAATATAGCTAACAGTTGTACATTCCTGAAGAAATTGTAATTTTTATAAAAATAATACAGTGCCAGGTTAATCAAAGAAAATCCAATATAAATCTGGATAGCTATCATTGCCTGGCTAACACCCAGAAATACATAAATTACAGAGTAAATCAATCCTGCAAAGGATGTTAAGCCTACCAGGATGATGAGAATACTGCGGCGCTGCCTTTCTTCATCACTGTAGGATGAATAGCCAAAAACACTTGCCAGTTTTTCTTTATAATCTATCATGCAACAGCTTTATTTCGCATTACCAGGTAAATATACACTGCATCCAGCAGAGCAGTTACAGCACACATGCTCAAAAGGAAACCATCGTTGTACTTAAGCACACAGAATACTGAGATCAGCAAAGTTCCTACCCCTTTTAACCAGCCGGCCCATTTGCTGAATTGCTGCGAATCGCCCAGCCGTAATAACATCGGTATATACAAGGCGCTCATCATTACATTTATAATGTAACCAGAGTAAACTCCATTATGACTTACCGGGAAATCGTAATTTCTGATATAGTAATAAAGCATCAGTACCCAGCAAGCTATCCCAAAAGCAATGATTAGTTTTGATTTATCCCGAAGCGTTGCTATGCCGATTTGTTTGTAGCCATCCCTAAAAAGTCCGAATACGATGAAACAATCGAGGAAAAACCAAATCCGGTAACCCCACATGTACAACGATCCCATATCAGTAATAAACACAAAACTCCAGAGAAATTCCCAGGCAAAATTTGCCGTAACAGCTATGAGCGGAATATCTATAAAATCATTTTTCCTTATTCCCCTGATTACAATTATATAAGTAAATACCCAAAGTAAACATCCCAAGGCAAAGAAGATGTGCTGGGTAACAGTGTAATCTGCAAGATTGATTATTGGTCTCTCCATGATCTATTTGTTTTGATACCCGTTTAATTATTTGAAAACCTTTGAAACCAGTGCCTGTATAAATGTAGTTACAATGCTTATTACTCCCCAGGGAAGCATAAAAGCTTTGAGCCAGAAAGGTATATGTATTGAATAAGGCAACCCTTTGGCATATCTTGTACGGTCGTACCATTTGAGAGGCTTAAACAACATTGGTTCGTGAAGTCCCCAAACCTTGCAAAGCGGCTTTTTACTCCCGGATGCTTCAATTATACAGTTGACAGCTCTACGGGCTGCTTCATTTGCTCCTTCCATGGTAGCCAGGTCGGTATTGGTACGGACATAATCCGATGCCAGGAAAAGATTCGGGATGCCGGTTGATGCTTCCGGCCGCAGGTTCCAGGAATTGATTGTATTTACAAGGAGTGGTTCCTGATCAACGTCTTTTCCCTCTTTTTTATTCCAGCGTATATCCCTGTCGAGGTAGTAGTGTTCTATCATGTCGTCGCGTAGAATCTCCTTCCCATTGATGTTGAGACTCGATTTCATTTGTTTCCAGACCAATTCCGAAACTTCCCTCGGTGTACATTCGTCAGCGAATTTTCCTTCATAGGTTGTATAAAGCCAGTCCGAAATATCGACAGAAAGCACTCCTTTAACCTTTCCATTGAATCGTTGGCTGAGATCATAGTCCTTCCAGAACTGGACCTGTGAAATTGATGTGACGGCCCATTCGCTGTCGCTATAGATGATATGGCCATTGTTGATGGTTATGTCTTCATTCAGATAATACTGAATTCCATTCATCCAGCTTACACTTTTTGCCAGGCTTTGTATATTAACCATGGTTGGGTCGGCCTTTATCATTTCAGCATTAATAATTACTGCTGCCTGTTCGACAGGAGTTGCCAGTATGAAATAATCGGCTGTAAGGGTACTCTGGACTCCCTCCCAGGTTTCGACAACAACGCTTTCAACATTTCCACCCTTCATGTTGATTGCAGTTACCCTATGATCGAGATTGTAGCTGACACCAATTTTCTTCAGGTAATCAATCCAGGGATTCAGCCATTTTTCGTTTGTAGGGCCATTCAGCACGCGGTCGGTGGCAACCGAAGGATCAAGCATATTAAAAATAAGCTGGAGGAAAATATCCCCGCCTGTTTTGGTGCTCGCTGACTTGGCCTGGGCTGCAACCAGAGTACGGGTAAGGCCCTCGACAAGAAGGTGCTGGTAAGTCTCACTAAAACGATCGGCCTGTAAGTATTCCCACCAGCCAAGTCGTTCGTAGTCGTTGGCTCTTCTTTCTGCACAGGAAGTCATAAGCTGCCAGGTACGTTCAGCAAAAAATTCAATTTCCGCATGCGTGAGACCAGTTTTAACTCCGCCGGTCATATCGTGGATAATCAGTTTCAGGTCGCTTAGCGAATGAGGGAAACTGGCATCGGTTATAATCGGATCTTTCCCATTGCGGGCTATCATAACCCTTGATGTGGAAGTCAGGTTATCGAAGCAGCCATTGCTGTTAGCCTTTCCGGCAGAATCCGTAAAAGGGATCCGTTTCATGGTATCGGTTACGTGCTTGTAAAATCCGGGAAAAAACCGGAATCCATGCTCGCCCGGAAGGAATTTATCTTTATCGAGTAAATTGGTTTCCGGAACGTTAACAGAGCGTGCCTTACCTCCGCAATACTTATGATTCCGCTCGTAAACCTCAACCTGAAAACCTCGCTCGCCTAACTCATGTGCTGCCGACATTCCGGCAACGCCACCACCAAGGATTATTACTTTTATCATAATTCTAACTGTTTTTCGTTTCTACTGTTGATTGAATTGTGAACTATATCATTTCCCTTTCAATTGTTTTTGGATTAACCTGCTTATAAGTGTACTAATAGTTTTACTGATTATCAAAATTAAACGCAGTTTCAATCGTGGCTAGCGTGGCAAAATGCCGCTACTAACATTAACAGTTACAGGAACGACAGATGGTATTTTCCCAAGGTGATCTGTTTCCAGCTTTTCAATATTTTCGAGATGTTTCTTTGTTTGAAGCAGCTGGATAAATACCAGCATCACGACAGCAAATCCGGCGAAAGAGAGTATCACATATTCCCAGGGCAAAACTTTGCGAAGTGGTCCAAGTAAACCGGCCCCAATTGCACGGCCCAGGTTGGAGATTGCCATGTAGAGCGTAAACTGCGTGGCGGCTACCCTTTTCCAGCAGAGGCCCATTCCGGTGGCAAAAGCAGCAACCGTTAAAAAGACATATAAAGTGTAATAGGCACCCATAAAGCATTCGACCATGTATGGCTGCTTCCAGAATATTTTCGAAAATGCCATGACTGAAACCAACAGTATCATAGCAACAAGATAGATCGTCATCATTTTCTTTTTGCCAAAAATATCGGCTAAAGCACCTCCGGCAAACATTCCAAGAAACCCGGCGGTTATATTGATTATAGAAAACACATGAGCATATCCCTGGTCAGTCCATCCAATATTCTGAATTGTAAAAACCGGGAGGAGTGCATCGATGAGCCCATTACCCATCTGAAAGAAAAAGAATGCAATACCCATAAACAAGCTGCTTGGCAAAAAGAAAACCCTGAAAAGGCTTTTGAATATCTGTCCCAGGCTTTCCAACTGCGTTTTCAGTGCACTTTCGGATGGTGCTCCTTTGGTCCATGGCAGTAATTTTTCGCCCGCACGTTCCCTTAGCAATAGTGGTACAAGGAATATGAAACTTACTGCAACAGAGAGTGAAAGAATTGCATATTGAAAACCATAGTTATGAATGATCCAGTTACCTGCCACCAGTGAAGCTGAAATACCTATGGTTTTAGCTCCCCACATTAATCCGTTTGCCCGTGCCTGCTGATCGATAGGAACAATATCGATAGCCATGCCATCAGTAGCAACATCCTGTATGGAACCAAACAAGCTAACAAAAAAAGCTGCTATCATTAACAGTTTAATGTTATTCATCGGATCGGGGACAAAAGCCATGGCGATAAAACTTAGCATCAATCCCATCTGCCCAAATAGCACCCATGGCCTTTTGCGGCCCATGGACAAAATGGTGAAACGGTCCATAAACGGGGCAACCAGTATTTTGAGACTCCATGGAATAATAACAACAGCGGCAAAACTTCCGATCTCCGATGCACTTTTACCATTCATCGCCATCCAGGCGGGAATGCAAAAAAAGGTCATTCCTTCGGGGATTCCCTGCGCCACATAAAGTATTGCAAAACTTATATACCTAAGAAAAGTATTTTCAGAAAGTGAAGGGAGACCACTTCGTTTTACCTTTGGTATTATAGTACCAGTTCCTTTTATTGCCATGCTGGGTATTTATTATGAGTTTGATGCTATTTCATTTTTCCTGAAGTTTTTTAAGCTGGCAAGACAACAGAAAATACTGAGCCTTCGCCTTCGGTTGTTTGCACTTTTAACTCACCACCATGAGCCTTTACAATGTCATAGCTCATTGATAAACCCAGGCCGGTTCCCTGCCCTGAAGGTTTTGTGGTAAAAAAAGGCTGAAAGATTTTTTCAACTATTTTTTGAGGAATTCCATTTCCATTGTCAGTAACCAACAACTCAACTGCATTAATTGTTTTACGGGTTCTTACCGAAACAGTTGGCTCATA
>CAIRMR010000013.1 GCA_903879715.1 uncultured Bacteroidales bacterium | reverse complement strand
TATATCTCAATATAACCCGAATTGTTGACATATTAGATTCGACTGATACAGGAAATAATATGCTGCAAGGTTTAAGGAGTTTGTATAAAGCATTATGCGAAAATGGTATACTACCCAAAGGTGAACTGGAAATAGTTGATTTATGGTGTAATGATATTATTAACCTTGGATTATAAAAGTAGTGTATGGATAAAACTAGTTTTCTAACAATCTATAGCACATTTGAGCAATTAGATGTTGTTAAGCAAACACTTCCGAGTGTAATTGGTGAGACTAAAAGGAATAATGCGAAGTTGATTGTTCATGATTCATCAGTCAAAAATCGCAATGAAAAATGGGAATATCTAAAGGAATTAAATCAAAACGAAGATTTTTTCCTCTTATTATCTTCTAACCTTTCAATGGCACATGCCCGAAATATGTCCCTTCAATTGGGTCAGGCACTATTTGCTCCTGATTTTATCTGTATGCTTGAGGATGATCATGGTTATAAACCAGGAATTATTGTTGAGTTGATTGAAGCCATGAAAACATGGTATGGGGAAATTTCTCCGAATGGATTACGTTTTGGTTTATTTACTGGTTGCACCCTGCATAACAAAACAAAAAAAAGAATGCTACCGGAAGGACATTCTTTTCCTGTAGAAACTGAAACACCCTGGAATCTCGGCAGAGCCAATTCTTGTTTTAGGTGTGCACCAACATCACACTGGAATAATGTATTGAAAGGGTATGATACTGATGAATACCTTATTTCAACGTTTCAAACTGCAAATCTGAACAAAAGGAATTATTTTAAGGGATTCACGGTAATGTATGTTAAAAATGGCACATACTGTTTCCATATTGAGTCAAAAGGAAGAGGTTTTACAGATGAAAATGAACTAAAAAGATGGGATGATGAATACACTGCATCTGATTATCGAAGTAAATATAATAAAAGATAGTTTCAACGATGATTTGAATTGACCTAATTTTAACTTCTAGTATAAAAAACATTCAATTGTTTGCCATCTTTTTACTTATCTAATAAAAATAATATGGATGAATTACGAGAAAGTAAAGATGAACTGATAGCAGATTTACGACAACAGGTATTGGCAATTAAGGATGAAAATGAAAACAAATTAAATACTCTTGAAAAGAATTATCAGAATGATGTAATTGAATACAGGAATAAATTGCATGAAATTGAGCTGATGGCACAAAAATCCCGAGAAGATAATTTTGAAAAAGAGCTGGAAACAATACCGGAAAAACCACTCTTTCTTGATAAAATGATAGAAGCAGCCAAAAGGCTCGGCAACGAATTGGATTTTGTCAGGATAGATTTTTTTGCCAACCAGGCACAGTTTTTTCTGTCCGAAATGACAATTTATCCCAATGGCGAGCAGGATAACCGGCCAACCAGCTACGATCAGTTTAACCTTTTCTTGGGCAAGCAGTGGAATATGGATTTTTGGCAATAGCAGAAAGCCCAAAGGCTGGAATTTCATCACAGAAACATGAAAGACAAAGTGAAATAATCCGATGATAAAAACTATTTTTCTTCATGTTGGGGTGCATAAAACTGCATCCACCACCATTCAGAATACTTTTTTTCAAGAATGTGCTAAATTATTGGAAGCCGGAGTTTTGTATCCTGTATTCAAAGCCGGAAACATTGCCATCAGCAACCATTCCATCCCTTATTACAGCCTTTTCAGGGAACATCCCGAAAAATACCATATCAACGTTAGTTGCGGTTACACCAATAGTGAAGCCATTAATACCCTTCATGAGGAATATAGTAGGCAACTACGGGGGCAAATAATGGGTTTCAAAGGCGAAACACTTGTAATATCCGGTGAAGATATTTCCCACCTACAAAAAGATGAACTTGTAAAACTTAGAACTTATTTTCTGGAAATGACACATCCGGAGACAAGCTTTAAGGTTGTGATGATGTGCCGACATCCGGTATCACGTTTCCGTAGCGCCATACAGGCAAGCGTATGCGACTTTGGTATGCCAATGAATAAAACGATACAAAACCATCTGCTTCGCACTAATTACTATCGTAACCTAACCAGTAATTTTTCGGAAGTTTTCGGCATTGAAAATATTTCAGTTATAAAATATGAAGATGCCATCACCAACCGATATGGGCCTGCCTAGGCATTGCTGGCAGTTATTGATAAGGATTTACCAGATAAGATTAAGCCGGACATAATTCACGAAAACCAAACCCATGCATATGAAACCGTCGCCATTCTTGATGCAGATAACCGCACATTTCCGCAAACCCTGGGTTATGAGCTGCACCCCGAACGGATGGTAGTTTTAAATAAGCTTTTAGCCGAAATGCCGGGACAAAAATTCATGCTCCCGAAAGGTCTTAGCAAAACGGTATGGGAAGCATTGGCGGAAGATGTAAACTGGCTTTGTCGCAAATTTTCGTTACCGGAATACCAGTTTCTGGATGAAGATTTGAAAGCCGATGCTGATATTTGGAACAAGCAAACACTTATTTATCTCCGAAATATGTTGCCCGGGTTATCACCGGAATACAGAAAAACCATTCTCCATGAGCTTTTACATAATTCAATCGGTAGGCAACATCAAATACCTGTGAGAAAACGAATCAATCTGATG
>CAIRMR010000012.1 GCA_903879715.1 uncultured Bacteroidales bacterium | reverse complement strand
AGAATGTAAATGGCAGACTTGTTCTTAAAATCGCACTTAATAAAAAACGACGAGCGTGGTTCTCCGGTTTGTGGAACTCATCAAAAGAATATTCCTTCCCTTTTCAATTACCTAATGCGTAATCTGGGTTCAACACAGCTATCCGGATTAAACGGGTAGCTGTTATTTTTTTTCTTAATACCATCCTGAAAACCTCTTCCCGTATAGATATGTAAAATTATTTTACACTGAAGTGTAATTTCAAATTAGTATTTGACCATAAAAACATTGTACCAGATAATATAACAATTTCATTTTGAATATATTAAGATACAAAATCAATCATTTTGAATATTTAAATATATTTTACTGAGTATCTTACATTTTTGTTATAATTGCCTTATCTTTGGGGAAAATACATTTGTTAATAACAAATGCAAAATTAATGAAATGAACAAATCCCAAGGTCCAAATTCCAAGTCCCTAATCGTTAATCGTAACACTTCGGCTTCGCTCAGTGTAAAATCGTAAATCGTAAATCGTAAATCGTAAATCGTAAATCGTAAATCGTAACACTTCGGCTTCGCTCAGTGTAAAATCGTAAATCGTAAATCGTAAATTCAAAGAGCCAAACCCTTCAACCGAGCGAAGCGAGCTCAGCGAAGCTAAACCCTTCAATCAATTGAACATTTGGAACCCTGAACAATTTACAACTAAATAATACTACAATGAAACAGATTGCGAACCTGCATCACTTGCTTTTCTTCAACCTTTGTAAGGCTCAAATTCCGGCAACTTTGAGCGGCAACACATTGACTATTGTATGTATGCTGCCCTGAAGGTAACGTTTAATGCTATTAGCCGGCGGGCAAATCTTTTCTTTTGTATGATTCCGATCGCTCCTGATTTTCTGTTTCAATTTCCACAACAGGAAGCCATACTCTCAGATAACAGATGATTGTGTGTAATGGAAAGAATAAATTCCGCTAATAACAAAAAAATAAACCATACATACAGGATGTCATTTCAACTAACTGTTTTCTTTCGATTCCCACAACTAAAACAATAAAATATGAAAAACTTGTTCTCAACACTACTGCTGATAGCAGCATTCTTTCAGGCAGGGAATCTGGCTGTTTACAGCCAAACCGCCACTGCACCTTCTGCCGGGGATGGCACTTCCGGTAATCCCTATCAGATTGCCACACTCGATAACCTTTACTGGGTGAGTACCAATGTGGCAAGTTCGTTAGGCAAATACTATCTGCAAACGACTGATATTGATGCATCTTCCACATCAACCTGGTTTAGCAATACGGGATGGGTGCCTATAGGTAGCAACAGCAGTTCTGCTTTTTTGGGAAATTATAATGGTGGTGGAAAAACAATATCCGGATTAACTATTAATTCAACAAATACCGTATATAATGCAGGTCTTTTTGGCTATATTCAGGACGCTACCATTACCTCTCTGACACTCAGCAATGTGGCAATTTCGAACCAATATAACTCAGCAAGCTATTGTCATGCAGGCGCATTGTTCGCATATTCAACCACATCTACAGGTAAATACTGCACTATTGAAAACTGCTCATCATCAGGAACTGTCACCTGCTCTAACACTACAACTGGAACCAAAGCAGTAAGCGGAGGATTGGCGGGATATGCATATTCCGCAAAAATGAGCAATTCATCCTCGTCCTGTACTGTTACTTCCAACGCAACCGCAGGGGGATTAATAGGGAATGTAGGATCGTTAACCATAGTTTCGTTATGCTATGCAACAGGTAATGTATCAATAAACAGCACTTTTACAAATACCTATGCGGGTGGATTTGCGGGTACTAATTCCAGCACAAATACCACAATCAGCAACTGCTACGCAACAGGAAGTGTTACCAATGCACAAACAACGGCATCTAGCGCCTGGGCTGCCAGTTTTTGCGGTTCTGCAATGAGCACTACTATGACCAATTGTTATGGTAAGGGAGCTGTAACATCTATCGGGACTGCCTATGCCAAAGGATTTATAGGGCGTAATATGAATAACTTTACTGCCGTTAATGTAATTTCATGCTATTTTGATAAACAAACCACAGGACAATTATTAGACGGGGCTTCAGCAGGTACAACTGCAACGGGGAAAACCACCTTAGAGATGAATACTCAATCTACTTATACCGGTTGGGATTTTACCGGAGAAACCACAAATGGCTCCAACGACTATTGGAGTATATATATTGGTACAAACGGAGGATACCCATACCTGAAAAATTTTTTTCCGAGTGTAACTAGCTCTGAAATAACCGAGTTTACCGGCAACACTGCCACTATGGGCGGTGAAGTAACTTCAGCTGCCGGAGGCGCAATAACCGGAAGAGGGGTTGTGTATTCAACAACTGACAATACGCCAACCATCGGAGAGTCCGGCGTAACTCAGGATGCTAACGGAACCGGTACTGGTGTTTTCAGCGAGTTGATTACAGGTCTGGCATCCTTGTCCACTTATTATGTTCAGGCATATGTTACCAATAGCTCGGGAACAGTGTATGGTGGTGTAAAAAGTTTTACTACTCCGAGCTCATCCGTTAACAGAACCAGTATTGCCGATGCTAACTGGGAAGAAGCAAGCACATGGTCTCCTTCAGGTTTGCCCACATCCGATGATAATGTTACAATAAATTCAATGGTAAGCGTAAGTTCCAGCCTTGCTGTAAGCCCTGCTGTGTGCAACAACCTTACCATCAATTCAGGTATATTATCCATTGCCGCAGGCAAAGCCCTTACAGTAAGCGGAACCCTGACTAACAGTGCCGGTAATGCAGGCCTGGTAATTAACTCCGGTGGCTCACTTATACAGAATTCAACCGATGTAGCTGCAACAGTAAAACGTGCCATTACCGGCGACGATAAATTCCACCTCTTTATCTCGCCCATCAACGAAGCGGTGGTTGCCGATGCAGCTTCCTGCTTCAATGGCGCATACGTAGACCGCTACCAGGAATCAGACGGCGAATGGGTGCGCCTGACTACCGACGATAATGTTGTTTCCGATTACGGCTATTCCGTTAATTTCGCAAATGGCACACCTGAACTTACTTTCCCCGGTACGCTGAAAGCGAGTCCTGCAAGCTATACCAACCTTAGCAACACTCCGGCAGCACCGGGTTATGGCCCAGGCTGGAACCTGGCGGGCAATCCTTACCCATGCGGAATCAATACAGCACTGCTCACGGCTCCGACAGGCATGAACGCAACAGCATATGTTTGGGACGAAACGGGATCAGGAAACTACATACCACTTACTATGGGCGCTGCCAGTATCACACCGGGTATTATTGCTCCAATGCAGGGTTTCTTTGTAAATACATCTTCAGCTACAAATTCCCTTACACTGGCAAATGCGGCAAAAGTGCATGGCGGTACTTTTTATAAAAGCGGAAATTATATCCCTCAGATGCTTAGCCTTTCCATTACAGGAAACGGATATTCGGATAAGGCTTATGTACGCTTTGATGAGGCTGCCACCGAAAACTTCGATCAGGCACTGGATGCTTACAAACTATCAGGACTGGATAAAGCTCCGCAGCTGTATTCCATTCTTCCAGGCGAAAAAGCTGCCATTAATACGCTTCCTTCGTACACGGCAAACCAGTTTGTTCCGCTTGGCCTCAGAGTTGGGATTGAAACAAACTATACGCTTACTGTGGAAGGCATCAGCAGTTTTGACCCATCCGTACCCATCAGCCTTGATGACCTGAAACTTGGCACTTCGCAGGATCTCCGCTTTAACCCGGTGTATTCGTTCACAGCTTCACCCATAGATGACGAAAACCGTTTCAAGCTAAGTTTTGCCACAGTTACCGGTATAAATGAAAAGGATGCATTGGGGATTACTGTGCATGCTGTAAAAGGCATTATCCATGTAAGCTGCGAAGGAACTGACAGCGGTAAAGTTTTCGTGTATTCAACTACCGGGCAGCTTCTTGCCACTTCAATTCTCACATCAGGCGAAACCAGCCTGCGCATGGCTTCTACAGGTGTATACCTGGTGAAAGTAGTTACCGGAAAAACCAGTCTTACACGCAAATTGGTTGTTCTGCAATAATGTTCAAAACAGAAATTCTAAAACACAAAAAACACTCTATTATGAAAAAAGCACTTCAATATAGTTTTCTTACCGCTTTCCTTGTATTTTCAATGGTTCTCAGTCTTAACGCTCAACCTCATGCCGGGCAGCAAACAACCGGCACAGTAAGCGGCGATCGAATCGGTGGGGGTGCGGGCGCACCGGTTGGCAGCGGTACCTTGTTGTTAATTGGTCTGGCCGCCTTGTATGGCGGCAAAAAAGCTTATGCCATGCGCAAAAGCCTGGAAGGATAATCAATGCGGCAAAAGCCCTGCATACCCTTAAAGATCGTAGTTCTTATAAATAATGATTAGTATATTTCCGTAAATCGCATGAAAAAATTATCAAAAAAAAGTTGGGCAGCAATGAACCCATTAAGTAAACTTTACCCTCAATCCGCCCGGATAATTCTGACTGTGTGCCTGACCCTATGTATTCTGATGAGCAGTCAGCTGATGAAGGCTCAATCTGTTACAGTAACAGCTACTGTGGGGGCTACAGGCGTATCGTACAGTACTTTAAAAAATGCATTTGATGCGATTAATTCAGGCACACACCAAGGTGAAGTAACAATAGCTATAAATGAAAGCACGAGCGAATCAGCATCAGCAGTTCTGAACGCCAGCGGTACAGGGAGCGCCGGTTACACTTCAATAAAAATCTATCCAACAGCAACCGGCCTCTCTATCAGAGGTGATATTAACGGTCCTCTCATCGATCTTTACGGCGCCGACAATGTGACGATCAATGGAAGTTTGAGTGAGACTAGCCCAGGGTGTGACCTTTCAATCATCAATTCGAGTGTTGGTGAGAGCTTAGTATCTACAATTCGCTTTATCAATGACGCTACAAGCAATGTAGTTAAATACTGCACGCTGAAAGGTTCCGGAGCTTATAATCCGGGTAACGAAGAAACTAATTCGAACCTTAACCGTAGACCGGCAGTTGTCCTTTTTTCAGACGGGTTAATTTCAGGCAATAATAGTAACCTCATTGATCATAATAGAATTACAAACGCAAATGGAAACAGGCCCAGTATTTGTGTCCGCTCTATTGGCACGTATGGCAAAAGCAATAGTGAAAATACTATCAGCAACAATAATTTTTATGATTTCTTGACTGCCGGCTCCTATACTATGGGAATCAATATTTCCTCTAATTCGACAGCCTTTATTATCACCGGAAATAGTTTATACGAAACACAAGTTACTTGGAATACCCCTTATTTTGATGGAGGAAACACTATGTTCACTGGAATTGGAATTGCATCGGGAACGCATACAGTGACGAATAACTTTATCGGCGGTAAATCGTCTGACCATTCAGGAATTATGGCAATTTCCTGCAGTTCTTTCGCGGGTATTTCGCTGTCGACATCATCAAGCCTGGCATCAACTGTTCAAAATAACACCGTCAAAAATATTTATTGCAAAATCAATAATCGAGGTCAATGGATGGGAATAGTTATTGGGGTTTTTAGTGGTGCTAGTGCAGCAAGCGTAAATGCAGATGTCAGCGGGAATACGATAGGCTCAGCTACCGGAACGGGATCTATAACCATTGACAATACCACTGGTACAACATTCTCGGCAGGGATATTTGTTACAACTTTAGGAAGTGTTACTATCCAAAATAACCAGGTTGGCTCTATTCAATTTTTGGGTCCCAGTTTAATCCCCTATGCCGGAATTTATTTAAATGTGGAGAGCCCTTCAGAAGCCATCGTCAGCAATAATGTTATCGGCAGCCTTACAACGCCCGGAAGCATTGGTATTGGTTTATCCCCTGGACCCACCGACATTTCCATTCTTGCTTACAAAGCTCAATTTTATGGTATCTACGAATTTGATGGCGTGGCAACAATTACTGGTAATACTGTTGCGAATTGTTATAACAATTACTACCCCTCTGCTTCTGACCCTGACCAGACTTTGGTACCGACAATCGGCGGAATCCGGGTCGTGGGAGGGACAAATACCCTATCAAATAATCTTTTCAGGGATCTGACAAGCAGCAGTGCGGATGTTACAGGTATATATACTGAAGGCGGCAATTCCACATTCAATAATAATATTGTCAGCCTGGGAGGAAACTCTCCTGCGATGCTCAGTGGGATATCTGACAATGGTGGGACTAACAAATTCTATTTCAATACGGTGTATGTAGGAGGAACTTTAACCGAAGGCAGTAATCCAAGCTTTGCATTGATCAGCCAATCAGATGTCAGTGCCAATGATTACCGCGACAATATTTTTATGAATACAAGGTCTAACAGTGATGTTGCGGGTGGTGACCACTATGCTATCGTGCTCACAGTTAATACACCGGGTACAATAGATTATAATGACTATTATAAATCGGGAGGGGGTATATTAGGTTATATTGGTTCCCCTATAACTACTCTTGATGATTTGAAAACTGCAACATCTCAGGATGGGCACAGTCTGATAGCAGACCCGCAGTTTACCAATCCGGGAAGTGCAAGTTTCATCGGTTATTATCCGACCGTATTCTTGAATGGTGAATCATCAACGGATTATACTACTGATTTTGCCGGAACTACACGGGCAACCACACCTACTGTGGGCGCACTTGAAAAATATACTGGCATCACCTGGACAGGGGCAAGCACCACTGACTGGAATACTGCAGGCAACTGGAATCCAGGCAATAAAGTTCCTGGTGCTGCAGATGATGTGCTGATACCTTCAGCTACCAACCAGCCTCATATAACCGTAACAGGTAGCTCACTTGCCTCTATTAACAATCTGATTATCAGGAATGGGGCAGCATTAACCATCGATGCCGGCAAAGCCCTCACCGTAAATGGAACCCTGGATAACGGAGGTACTTTTAATATCAAAAGCGATGCTACAGGTACCGGGTCACTCATTACGAAAGGAACTGTCGCAGGTGCCGGGTTCAATATTGAACGATATATCACCTCAGCGAAATGGCATCTGATTTCTATGCCTAACGAGGTGACAACCGCAAATACATTTGTAGGCGATTACCTGCAAAGCTGGAATGAGCCAAACGCTGCATGGAGTGAAATTATTGCAATGGCAACTGAACTTTATACCCCGCTCACCGGATATAGCCTCTGGACTATGAAGGGTTCCTCTACGTATACGTTGACCGGCACACCCAATACCGGCAATCTGAGTACCAGTCTCTCATCCATCGGTAAAGGTGGCATCTACACCGGCGCCAACCTGTTGGGTAACCCGTATCCCTCATCCATCGACTGGAGTCTGCTGGATGATACTTATGGAGCAGTGTATTATTGGGTAGGAAATGACACAAACGGCGACGGCTCGTATGCTGCCTGGAATAATTCCGAGGGACCAGGATCACAGTATATCTCACCCATGCAGGGATTCTTTATTGTTTCTGCCAACAGAACCTTTTCGCTAACCAACGCCAGCAGGGTTCACGGCAATTCAACGTATTACAAGTCAGCGGATGGAAGTAAAGATAACCTGCTGGTGCTGGAAACGGTAAGCAAGGGTATTTCGGATAAGCTTTATGTGAATTTAAACGCGGATGCCACCGAAGATTTCGACCTTCAACACGATGCCTATAAATTCGCTTCCGGCACACCGGGTCTTTCGGAACTGTATTCATACTCAGGCGACAAGAAGCTTTCCATTGATGTACGCCCTGCCTGTGAAGTTATGCAGCTTGGTTTCAGCAACAGCCTGAGCGGCGAGTACCAGATTAGTATCAGCCAGATTAATGGCATAGCGGATGCTATCCTCGAAGATACCAAAACAGGAACTTTTACCGATCTGCAAAATGGCGCCTGTACATTCAGTTATACTGCGGGCGAACCGGACCAGCGATTTAAGCTGCACTTCGGCACTCTCGGTATAAGCGATCGGCTAACCAAATCCGCAACTATTTATAGCTACCGCAAAACAACTTATATTAATCTGATGAACGGTGTGGAAGGAGATATTTATATTTACAACGTTGCAGGACAATTGGTTGCGACAAAACTTTCGGCCAAAGGAATGAATGAGATCGGGTTGAAAAACACGGGGAACTACATTGTAAGAGTGGTTACTGATAAATCCTCGCAGGTGAAGAAAATCTTTATTCGGTAGGGATTGGAGGTTAGGGGTTAGGGGTTAGGGAGGAAAACGCCCTGATGCCAGACCCTAATCCCCAAGACCAAAAGCCTAATCCCTTTAAATCCATAACCTT
>CAIRMR010000011.1 GCA_903879715.1 uncultured Bacteroidales bacterium | reverse complement strand
CAAAGATAAATTTGAGTATTCTAAAATTAAGTCTCCCACCAGATAAAAAAAATTCTTTCACTTCACAACTTGAATGTTTATGAATCAAAAAACAATCTTTCCATCCTATTTATTTACCTGATTCTTATTAAGCTTCTATTAATATCTCACCAAATCTGCCATTCATCATAATCCACACCGTGGCAATTTTCAGGTAACATTCTCATTCCTAAAAACATACCAGGATTTGAACTAAATGTGCCAATAAAATGGGATGATTTTTCAAGTACCACCATCGATGTGAAAAGGCGAATATGACTTGTTTTCCTATCTGTCATATTCACTTTCATAAATTCAGCGTGATAATAACCTTTTTCATGAGGTTGGCATAATGTATAAAAACGCCATTCAGGAAAGGCTGTCCTTAATTCGCTTATTAACCGGTAATCATCAGTTAGAACAAATGCATTCCTGATTTCAGTAAACATTTCAGCTTTTTTTATATAAGAGCTGATGTGCACGAGAGGATATTCAACGAATTTATCGCCACCTCTGATATGAAACCCGACATAGCTGGACGGAAGGTCTAATTCTTTAATCATTTCATCAATTACCAACTGCGTTTCCTGGTTAAACCGCCATGTTAAATCGGTAAGAAGTCTGCATAAGTTTCTGAAATTATCACTAAATCCAAGTACTGCTATATTAACAATTTCATATGGACTCTGTTGACGAACCATTTCAAAAATATCCTGAGTAAGCAATTTACCAAATCCCATTTTTTTCTGCAACCTGTAAAAAGGGGGAGTATAATCAAATTTCTTATCCCATAAGTTATATTTCTTCAATTGTCTTATGAAATATGGAAAGTATTTAGGTGCACCGTATGGATAAGGACGGTGGTTATATTTTAAATGGAATTTGGTATTAACTTCTGTACAGAAAGGAATAAAATAATCTGTCCAGCCTTTAACATATCCAAAATTCGAATTCTTTGAGAATAGCTGAAACTCATACTTATTTCTTAAGCACCAAGCCATTGCCAGAATCATATTATTGTACTCCGAGAAAAATCCTGCATCCAAACCAACTCGGAATACAACTTTTTTCTTGAAAGAACTATTAATATGAATGTAATCTTTATCCGGTTGAATCATCTTAACATTAATAACCCACAATTAGATGCTGGAAATTCTAAACCTGAATAACCTTGAATACCCTTACAAATTAATTTTACCGAGTTACGAAAACTAAATAATTTTTCAATATTGGGTCGCGTTACATCTATAGTTAATTTAAATTCATTTTTCGTAAGTGAGTCCGGAAGTACAATAGTTTCTGATATTTCAAATTGCCCTTTTTCGAAAAATTTAATATTTTCATATAAATGGCCAGGCGAAAACAACATTTGCAAATGTTCCAATTGATCATAAAACCTTATTTCAAGAGACATCTTTTTCCCCTCTGATAGATAGCCTTTGATATTAATTGTTAATCTATTTTCATGCGGGTTTATAACAATAATATTATTAGGTGATTGGTTTATTGTAATTGATTCTATTGATATTTGATGATTATGGATTTTCAGAGAATCAATAATTTTTCCTTCAACAATTGAATTGTTTTTCAGGTAATGGTTAATTACTTCATTAGTTGTGCCTGACAGATTAATTTTCCCTTTGTCAAGGGATATTGCTCTTGAACAAAGTTGTTCTATTGCACCCATATTATGACTAACAAACAACACTGTCCGACCTTGATAATTGCTTACATCCTGCATTTTCCCAATTGCTTTTTTCTGAAATTCTGCATCGCCAACAGCAAGCACTTCATCAACAACCAGTATTTCAGGTTCCATGTGAGCTGCAATAGCAAATCCAAGCCTTACCGTCATTCCGCTACTATAACGTTTAACAGGTGTATCAATATATTTCTCAACCCCAGCAAATTCTACTATTTCATCAAACTTCGATGTTATCTCAGTTTTTGTCATACCCATAATAGAACCATTCATGTAAATATTTTCCCGACCTGTCAATTCAGGATGAAAACCTGTTCCTACTTCTAAAAGTGAGGCAATTCGCCCATGCGCAAGGATACGACCTGTTGAAGGATTTGTTACACGGGACAAGATTTTCAATAATGTAGATTTTCCGGCTCCATTATTCCCTATAATACCTAAAACCTCACCCTGTTTCACTTCTAAATCAATATCCTGTAATGCCCAAACATAATCACTTGTCGATTTCGCTTCCCTGTCATTAACCTGGCCAACCTTGAGATAAGGATCTTCTTTTCCTCGAACATTAATAGTCCACCAACGATTCAGGTCATGACTCAAAGTACCTGTTCCTATTGTTCCCAATCTGTATTGTTTGGAAATATTTTCAAATTTAATCGCAGTATCACTCATATTTCAATCATCGAATTATTAACATTATGTTAAAATCTTGTTTTTGTTTTCAGGTTTTTTCTTTCCTTTATTTTTGAATGCGTTTAACATTCTTACTTTGATGATTTTAGACCACATCCATGAAGGATCTTTCAACTCTGTTAAAAATCCATGTTCCAAGCAGGAGTATAAAAAATGTAAATATTACACTATAACCTAATGCAAACCATGAAAATGAACCGCGTCCGAGAAACCCATATTTAAAAGTTTCCAAAACTGCAGTTAGTGGATTGGCCTGAATTAACCACATGTATTTTTTATAATTGCCTTCCATTACAGAAAGTGGGTATATAACTGGTGTGAAATACATCCACAATTGTATTGCAAAAGCTACAAGGAATTTTAAATCACGATATTTTGTTGTCATTGAAGATATTATTATGCCAAATCCTAAACCTAAACCAGCCAAGATAAAAATCAGAACAGGAAAAAGAAATGCGTATCGATTTATTTCAATAGATGCGCCTTTTGAAAGAAAATAAATATAAACCCCAGCAAATAAAAAAAGTTGAATTAACATCTTTAATAATCCGGAAATTGTGACAGAAAGAGGCACAATTAATCTAGGAAAATATACTTTCCCAAATACAGCCTGATTTGTATAAAATGTGTCAGAAGTTTTAATTAAAGATTCTGAAAAATAATTCCACAAACAAATACCCGACAGATAAAATAATGGTTGAGGAATGCCATCTGTAGGTATTCCTGCCAACCCGCCAAAAACAAACATAAAAACTATAGTTGTAAAGAAAGGCTGGATAAAAAACCATAGTGGGCCAAGCAGTGTCTGTTTATAAAAAGTCACAATATCGCGCTTGATATACATCTCAAGTAAGTCCTTGTAATGCCAAACCTCCTTTAAATTAAGGTTGAACATACTTCCCTTGGGTTCAATTATGAAATCCCATTCTTTGTTAATATCTGACATTCTGTATCGGTTGAAAGTAATTAGCTTAGTTAATTTAGGTTATTAATTGGTACTTTATACAACTTTAATATTGGATACTGAAGCACCAACAGCAAACAAATTAATTTTATTTGTGGGATGCCCGATTGTTTTTTAAATAATAGGTTGTGCAATTATGATTTTTTCTTGTTATAACCATATCCATACCCGTATTGATCACGGTTAATCCGGTTATCATTTAATACGATACAGACATTTCCGGTATTCTTCTGTTTCAGATCTTTTAATACAATTGCCAGGACATTCTTTTTCGAATAATTGTATCTGGCAACAATAATTTTCAAATCCGCATTTTCCATAATTAAGAATCCATCTGTAACCTGCGCTAACGGTGGAGTGTCAAGAATTACATAATCATATAAGCCTTTAAGCTTTTGTATCAATTCCTGAGTCTTATCGAGTGCCAATAATTCAGCTGGATTGTGTGGAACAGGTCCTGAGCTGATATAATCCAGTTTTTCGTGTGATGACTTCCGGATAATTTCTTCATAGCTTGCTTTATTATTCAGATATGGACTCAGTCCAATCAGTTGATCGTCAGGATTATTGAAATATGTTGTCTTCTTTCTTAAGTCAAAATCCATTAATATAGTCTTCCGGCCAAGTTGAGCATAACTCATCGCAAGATTCAATGCAGTAAATGATTTCCCTTCACCCTGAATACTTGAAGTTACCATAATTACTTTGTTATGTCCACCACCTTTTATGTAAAAATCTATATTTGTTCTTAGCGTTCGATATGATTCGGCAATTGATGAAAGTGGAAATTCAAAAACTACATTATTTATTCGTTTATAATTATGCATAATCTTACCCAAAACCGGATATTCCGTAAGTCTTTCAATACTATCCTGGGATTCAATTTTATTATTCAAGGCTTTTTTAAGCAGTATAAATCCAAAAGGCAATCCTATTCCAAGAAAAAAGGCTATCATATAATTTTTACTCTTACTGGGCGAAATGACACCTTGCACATTTGCGCTTTCCAGGATAACATCGTCAGGTAAATTAGAAGCTTGAGTTATTTTTGCTTCAGCACGTTTCTCCAATAAATAGTTAAAGATGGCATCATTTAATTTATATTTACGTTCAATACCTCCAAGTTGCCTTTCCGTTTTTGGAATATTACTAATCTGGGCTTCAATTTTAATAATGCGTTTATTCATTTCATCAATTGAAATATCAGTAGTTTGCCTTACGGTAGAGATATTTTCTGTAATTGTCTTTTTAGTATTTTCAATCTGAATATCCAACTTTTTGATCACTGGATTCTTTTCCTGATTATTAGCAATTAGATTTGATCGTTGCGCCTGAGCAGAAATCAGATTTGTCATTAAGCTATTTAATATTGGATCGGTGATTCCCATTGATGCAGGAACTGTCATATTAGTAAAATCACTGTTTTTTGCCAGGTAGTCAGCTACATAATCATAATAACGTTTTTTGACAACCAATTCAGCTTTTTGGTTTTGCAAATTCATATACTGGGCCGAAATGCCGCTTGATTGCTGTGTTACATCTAATAACTGATTGGATGACCTGAATCGTTGTAAGCTTTCTTCTGTAACATTAAGGGAATCAGAAATTTCACTTAATTGTTTTTCAATGTAATCTATAGTTTTTAATGCGATATGATTTTTCCTGTCCAGATTTTGTACCGAATAAACCTCCATTAGTTGGTTCACTAAATCCTTTCCTTTAGCTATTGATTCTGAGTACAAATTAATTTCAATGACAGTGGCTTTCTTATCAACAATACTAAACTGGAAGGCATTTTTATAGATATTAGTTAATGAATTATTATCCAAAAACTTAAAACTATACATAGCGGCCTCTTTTTCAGGTATTATTCTGGTACTATCTACGTCAATTATAAATGCAAAATCAGGGGTTTCAAGTAATTTTCCTGTCTTTCCAAAGCCATCAAACGACCAATCAAGTTTTTCGTACTTATACTCTTTTAAAGTAAAATCATAAAATTTAGCATCCTGCTCTTCAGTACTTATTTTATAACCACCTCCTTTCAGGAAAGTAATGTTAAATTGAACATCCATTGGTTGAGGATGGTTTTTTGAATATAGAACACGAAAAGGAACGGCTTTATATGCGTCAACCATCTGATACTTTTCCTTTCTGTAATAAGTGACTGTTAAATCTAAATTTTTTACCGTTTGCTCAACAACAGGTATAGATTTTAAAACCCAGAGTTCGTTTTCGAAATTCTGATTTTTTCCGAATAAACTACTATTCAAGAAATCATTCATATTACTCCTATTCTGATTTTCATCTTCTTTAATCAAAATCGAAGAAGAAATCTGATAAACAGGTATTGAAAAATAATTCTTTAGAAAAGCTAATCCTATGAAGACAACTAAACTAAAAATAAATAATTTATAGTTTCTTAAAAAGAGATCGACTGCTCTTTTCAGATCATTATCTTCTTGTAAATTGATGTTTTGCATCTGTGACATAGTGAAATATATTTATTTATTCTATTAATTACTTAAGTACATTATAAAGTAACAATGCTGTAGTAATTGTGGATAATATCATTGAATAAGGGAATTGCTCCATACCCCAAATCCGTTTTTTCATTGGCTTAACATAAATCATATCATTAGGTCTTAGGTAATAATAATTTGTCGCCAGTATTTCCGGCTGTGTAAGATCTAACCTGATAATATTATTTTTTCCATTTTCATTCCGGGTTAGAACAACTTCTTTTCGATTTCCATAGGTCGTTATGTCGCCTGCTAAGCTAAGAGCATCATATATAGTTATCTTTTCCTGAGCATATGGGAAATGACCAGGATTTCTGACCTGACCTAATACTGAAATATACCTGTTTACCAATTTTATTGTGACCTGTGGCTGACTCAGAACATTAGTTAATGAATCTTTAAGCAAAGCGCTTAACTGAGATAAAGTTTTATCTTTCACAAAAACTGTTCCTATAACCGGAAGAAACAGATAACCTTCTTTGTTTATTGAATAGGACATTAATGAAGCACCATAGGGTTGAAGTGAACCTATATTCGTACTTTGGGGGTTACCAGGATTTGAAAACACGTTGGTGTTTACTTCATCCAGGCTGGTAATTGTAATGTACAATTCATCATTAGGCTTCAGCTTATAATCTGGCAAATCAGCTTCTTTAAATGAATTGACATTATTATCTTTAGCCTGCAAATATTCAAGATCACGCTGTGATACACATCCTGTAATAAAAAACAGGGTGGCCACGGCTATAATTGCAGCAATTTTCTTTGTGAAGTATAACATATTTTTATTTTTTGAATTGATTATTTGAAGATTGTTACTAGATTTTTTCTTGTTTTTTACACTTTAAGTTGTTGATAATAAAGACAGTTTGAATTAAAAATATATGAAAAGTATAAATTTTTCAATTAAATTTTCAAAGTTTTTCGGAAAATCAATATCTTAGAATTGTGTTTTCAATATTATCAAAATTATAATTTCAGCCATTAAATCGCATAGCTTCGCCCATTCAGTCACAAACTGAGGATATGCTTGAAAATACAAATTTAAGATATCTGAATAATTTTAATAAATTTTTGACCGAATAGTAACTGAAAGCTCAATAATTCCATTCCCTTTCCACAGATTATCCAATAATAAAAAACACTTGAAATTATTTGCTAATTATCAGTATTTTTGATAGTTAACTACAAGTAAAGTAGTTAGAATAATATTTATAAAAAATTTCATATTGTTACAAATTATTTGATTAGACTAACTTATTTTGATTTTTTCATTTTT
>CAIRMR010000010.1 GCA_903879715.1 uncultured Bacteroidales bacterium | reverse complement strand
GTTCTCGGCAACTGAAAAAGATTGATTTCTGATAAGCGGTGCTTCATTCACATCGAGCAAAGTAGCTGTAACAGTAGCCTGGCTGCTGAGAGCAGCTGTTCCGTTATCCAGTACTTTTACAACCAGGGCGAAAGAAGGCGTGCTTTCGAAGCTTAACGCTGCTGAATTTACAACTGACAGTACACCGGTGGAAGCGTTTATTGCGAAAGCACCGTTCGTGTTTCCTGAAAGGATTGAATAGGAGAGAATCTGTGTTGCATCCGGATCCGAAGCGATAACGGTACCGATGTTTGTTCCATTCGGTGTATTCTCATTGAGTTGAAAATTTTGATTTAGAATGGATGGGATTTTATTTGTTGTAGTGTCAGTAGTTTTAAAGAGAATGATAGAAGTATAAGGTAATAATGTTAAACTTCCTGAATAAACTGTATTATCAATGCCACGATAAGATTCAGCTAGGGTAATGTTTGAATTGGAATTCGTAGCATTGTATTCAAAACGGAGAAAGTCTTCGGGATTTACGATTGTTGCATTAGCTTCGTAAAATTCAATGTTGTCAATATATATTTCACTGTCATCATCATCTACGAAGAAATATAGTTTTGCGGAAGAAAGAGATAAGGTAGGTGTTATTTGAATTTTGTGATTTGTTATTGTATCAGAAAACGTAGCATACTGCTCTATTGAAGCCACTCTATAAGGGGCTAAATTTTCTATTAATTTAACTCTAAGTATCCTATTTTTTTTTGTACTTACTAAACTAAATTTTGCTTCATATATTGTTCCTGCGGTAACAGGCCCAACGCTTCCTGATAATAAAGATTCATTATTATCCGTCGATAAAGTGGAAATTGAATATTTTGCAGAACCTGCAGTTATTTTATTGGTATTATCCCAGCTTACAGCAGAAGTGCCTGAATAATATTTACTAAAGTTTGTTACATTAGTATTAAAAGTTCCATTGGTAAATTTATTCGTGCCAATAAGAGAATTTATGTTGTAAAGAGGCAATGTTAAAGGCGAATTTTTACCGGTTGTATCTATTTCGCTTAACCACCTGTAATATGAGTATGATTTCCGATAATATTTTGCAGAAACAAAGTAAGTCATATAGGATACTCTCTCATCTTTAAATATATTTACATAGTAGTTGCCACTAAATTTTCCAAAGGATAGGATGTCATTTACAGCGGAAGACTCCTTTATAAGAGTTTGAGATAAATTATTGTTTATAAATGAATTATTTTGAAATACATTATTCCGGATCTGGTCATCTATTGAATTCTGAATCAATTGCAATTGGTTAGCAGTCCCATATACCAGGTTATCATGAACATTATTGTCATGGCCATTATGAATATAAATTCCAGCTGCCGGACAAAAAGCAACTGTATTATTGAATACTTCTAAATATGATGCATTATAATCTAAATAAATGCCATTTGCATCACCTGTGGTTCCTGTAGTTCCTGCCGGTGCTCCAACACCATTAATTACGATGTTATTTGATATTTTCCTTCCTGTATAAGGCCCAACCCCTGTATAAATACCACCCCCATCATCTGATACGGAGCAAAATGTATCAATATAGTTTTTGTTCACCGTTACATTGTTTGCATAAAAGCAGATACCTAAATACCCTGTATTTGTAATGTTGTTATATTCAACCAGGCCGTTATGCGCGTCCGATAAAGTTATTGCTGAAAACATTGTACTTGAAGAGCCACTAATCGTTGCATTATTTCCCATACCGGCAAATAGTCCGGTCTTGGTAATAGTATTATTTTTAATCTTTGAATACGTACAACCATAAGCTAACGAAATTGCTTTGTTGTTGCTATTAAATATTTTTGTGTTTGAAACAGTCAAATAAGTAGATGAACCTATTGCTGTTATAGCATTTGTTGCTGAGTAATTAATATCACAATTTGTAATAGTTATATAAGATGAAGCTGAAACGTTCACTCCGGCAGTATTGCCTCCTTGAATTTCCAAATTCGCTATAGTGATATTAGATCGAGAACTTATATCTATTACCTTATTAATAGTACTTACTTTTACTATGACGGAATCAGGGTTTTTACTGCCAAAATACATACAAAGTTTACCTGATTTATAAGCCCAATCACCTAAATCCGTTAAACACCTTAAATCATTCTGAATAAAATAGCCATAACCATTTTGCGCATTATTGGTTGACCCACTGGTATACGTGATAGTACTTCCCGAATGGTTTGTTATCAAACTTCTATCAATCACCCAATTCCATTTCCTGATAACCACTTCTGCACCTGTCCAGTTAGTTATAGTACTATTTAAGTCTGAATCAGTAATTGTTGTATTCGTAACATGTGAATCAATAGTTAAATAACCAGTTCTGGGATATCTACCTAAAGGGGTATTTATTCCATTAACTGTAACCATGTTAGGTGTTGATTGAGGAAAAATAATTTTTGAATAAATACCTGCCCCCTCAGATATCCATCCGGATATATTCTCAAATCCGCTAATAATTGGTTTAGTTCCTGTTCCAAAAGAAGATATAATAATTGGGCTTACTAATGTACCCGAAAGTGTTGGAATAATTGTTCCTGTAAATATTTCTCCCTTTTTAAACAAGATCGAATCTCCGGCAGCCAGACTACTAAAGACGGAGTTGAGTTTACTTATTGTTTTCCAAGGTGTTGCTGGATTGCGAGCTTGAATTACTGTCCTGGAATCATCACCGTTTATAGACGAAAAGTAGTAATTGTTTCCGGCCTTAACTTCATTGAATAACAATAATAAAGAAATTAGAACAAACGAAAAGAGTGAGGGAAAGGCAAACCCAGTGTTACGAGTAAAGGAGTAAGGTAGCATTGTAGTGAGAGTTTTATTAGTATCCAAGTAAATCCAAGTTCAATAAAAAGTTAAATGGTAGTAGATTCTGAGGGTATTAGAGTACTGGTTGTATATATTTATTAATCAGGACATAAAAAGTAACTTGTAATTTTTTTAAAAAAAATTATTCCAAAATGTTTAAGTTTTCTCTGGTCTTGTTTAACAGCTATGGAGTATTTGTACTTCTAGCATTTTATTGGATAATAATCTAATAGTAAATATGGCTTTTGGCTGGTGCTGAAATAGCAATATGCAAAAAAGTTAAGCAATGGAAAATTAAAATGGAAACCAGGCTATATATTCATCAAAATATTTACTCAATGTCTATCAAATTGAAGGCTGTCTTGAACTCGGCAAATGGAAATCATTTTAATTGTACTAGTATAAGAATGGAATTCAAGGGAGTCTTAACAGCAGGCTAACAAAGAAAAAACTGTGTATCCTTGCTACGAATAGTTGTGTGCAGTGTTATTTGCTAAAAATTGTAGAGTGTTATTTGCCGATTACAAAAGTAGTTGAACGTAAGAACTGATAAAAAAACAGATGGTTTAAAGCAAAGCCTTAAAACCATCTGTTAAATCAATTATTCTTTATCTTAAAAAATCTGTAACGTATTTCTAGGACAATTCTACATTACTTAACTATTAACCTAGCGGTTTTTACAAACTGGTCATTTGTTGCTCTAATGATGTATATTCCACTTTTAAAGAGATTCCTATCAATATGCAATGTGCTTGAATTTTGAATTACTTCAGAATAGTACCTCATACCTGTAATAGAAAAAATCTCGAGTAAAACATCCGAAGTCAGATTCTCAATTTTGATGTTTAGTTCATTGTTCCCAAGTGGATTTGGATATACTAATAAATCAACAACTGCATCTATAGAAGTTAGATTATCCTTATTTATTTCTTTAGACTTGATTGATAATGGAGATAATACCGAACCTGGAATAATTTCTGAAGGCACTGTCCCGGTTTGTCCAGGTTTTAACCATCCAACAGCAAGGTTATCTTCATAAGTGGCTTCCTTCTGCAGCACTTCTACGTAATAACTTTTTCCTTGGAT
>CAIRMR010000009.1 GCA_903879715.1 uncultured Bacteroidales bacterium | reverse complement strand
GCTGATTAGGACTGACATATTGCGGGGTAGGTGCAACCTTTCTGTGGGTCTTGTTCATATTCCCGTGCATTTGATTGTTCAAATATAACCATAATTACCTGGCAAACAAGTCCTTCTTATTTAAACAGCAGACCCTATTTACGGGATTGATAGAAATGCCACCAGGGAACATCAATTTTTGTATTTTCTTCTTAATTTCAATACTTCCAGATACCCAGTATTTACTCCATTCGTCAATGAAATGATTATATCACCGGGAAAATATATACACAGCGAAGTCAGCCGATCAGGATTACTTCTCCTTCTCCAGTCTGATTTTTCCTTACGAAGTATTAATCTCCGAACCAGTTCATCTAAATCTGTATGATACTGAAGAATTTTTAAAGTGTTGTATTAAGGTAACGACTGATGTCTTCAAGGTCTATTGCAGACCGTTGTATGGTCATCGAAAACAGGATTGCGACCAGATTAATTGTCGTTCCGAAGTTATACCAAAGTATTCCGCTACAACTTTGGTTTGTTTACCTATTGATTTCTGAAATTCTTCTGAGAATTTTGATTTTATGCCTTTCTCGGAGATTTCATGTGTTCTTATTTATTAATTCATTGCTTATTTTCAGCGGTATTAATGCTTGCTTCGCAGGTATTTTTAACGGGTCACATGGAACTCCATGACAAAATAATAACACATGAAATTAACAACTAAGAAATCTTCACTACTTCAATACTTAAAATCTGCCCGAGTTTTTCAATCTTATGTGCAATATGTCCAACTCCTATAGCACAATGATGAGCAGGTCCTTTTTTCGACCATTCGTTCATGAACTTTTTAGCTCCGGTTGAAAAACGGTAACGACTGTTGGTATTGCCTATTTCAAGCACTGGTCCGGCAACCGATTCACCTTCAGCTACCAGGAGGAATATACCATCATTGCCTTCAACCACCGACAATAAAGTAACAGGGCCATGCTTTACACTCATCTGAATGGACAAGCCTTTTCCAGGTTTTCCATGAAAGACAGATAGTGGAACAAGTTTCACGCGCCCTTCGGCAATGGCCATATGTGCTGGTCCATCGTGACCAAGCATTACCACGTCGTCTTTGAAATCCATCAGGTAAAATTCAGAGAATGAACCGCCGGCACCAAATTCGGCCATGATTTTCATTGCCTGGGCATTTTTCACCTCACACTCGCCCGCAATCGGAATGTTTTTGCCTGTAAGCAAAGTGTTTCCGGCAATCACCGAGGTGGCTATATTTTCGTAATCGTTGCCCGATTCGCCTTCGTAATAATAGGCCATTGAGCCCAGGTTGCGTTTTTTAATCAACATGTCCAAGGCTACTGAAGTGCGCGCAGCTCGCTCGATTTCATAGCTTTCACATTCCGGAGCCACATCAAAAGCAGTAGCAAATTCCTGTATTTTAGACTGAACTTCGGCATCGGTAGCTTCGTCACGGTATTTCTTCAGCTCACACATCTCGAGCAGTTCGATGTGGGTGCCAAAAACGGCCGATTGTTTAGTCATGTCGGTGTACACATCAAGCATTCCACAGTAATAATGGCCCAAAACACCCAAACGGTTATTCCGCATGGCTGCGGCAACGCGGGCGGCTTCAGTCCAGGCTTCGATTTCACGCCAGGCTTCTTCATCCTGCAGGTATCCTGTTACAAAATCGTATTGAATTCCGGAGCGGTTAAATACGCTGGCAATTTCAGGTACTGAGCAGGCCTGGCAATGCTCCAGCCATACTCCGGTCATTTTACCGCGGTCACCAAGTTTGTTGAAAGCGTCGTAATCGAGTTCAGCTACCGGCTGAAGGTTCAGAATTACCACCGGAACTTTCAACTTTTGCGCTACCGGTAAAACGGTTGACGACAATGCATATGTTGAAACATACAAAAAGACAATTTCAACGTCCTGCGATTTCAGGTAGTCGGCAGCTTCTCGGGCTCTCACCGGGTTATCAACCATTCCTGCATCCACAACCTCAACGCCATATCCGGCAATACGGTTTTTGATTTGTTCCTGGTACGTTTTCAGATTGCCCAGCAATCCGTCGAATTGTGCCCAATAGGTATCGAGGCCAATTCCAAATAATCCTACTTTAGTCATATTGGTGTTTTATTTAAATTATTTTATTAATCGTTGACAATAAATTTATCCCCTAATTTGTTTGAAAGATTAACCTGATGTCAATATTTGTCAAGTAACTCTTTACATGCATAAATACTACTGAAAGTAATGCTACTTCCGACGAGTCCAACCTGATTATCCTCATCGATTTTTCAGATCTGGCCTTTTTTTAACTCATGGTTCGTATCTACAATTATTGAGGTACAGCATCGTTCAGTTTTTACTGGTGAGAAATCATTTTAAGTTTAATTTAATCCTTAAAACCAAGAAGTTTTTATCGGGTCATTTTTTTATGAATTTGATTCATTTATTTACCGTTTCATTTGTCAGTACCGCTCTAAAAGTCTTCATCCCTAAATGAAAACTTTTTCAAACTTCACAACAACGAAAGCTGGCTTTATTTCACATAAACTGTCTGACGGTTTGTTACCAGGTATGCCGATCCGAAAAGGGCAGATGTGTAAAACAAATCCCCAAGAATTCCATTAAACAGGAATGGCAGACCCGCAATGTAAGATTGCATCAGGCCTGAAGCATTCATAGGATAAGGCATCAACCCTGAAGTCCAGCTTGCTAAATTTGTAACCAGGTAAAACAAAACTGATGCTGCCAGGGAGGCGGAAAGCGTATTCACGACAGTAAGCCTTCGTTGCAATGCTAATCCAATAGCCACAATAGCAATGAAACTCAGGTAAACAGGAAACATGGTTGAATGAAATCCAATAATCAGATCGCTTAATAACATTGCCACAACCGGTATAAGAAATGCCAGGTCCTTACGTTTAATAAAAGTACCACCAAATAATGCTATTGCAGCGATCGGGGTAAAGTTGGGCCAGTGGGGAATAAGTCGCATCATAGCTCCGGTAAAGATCATCATTATTACTACGTAAATTTTTGGTGTAAGTTCAGATTTTCTCATTTTACAGATTATATAGGATTTTTTTTAAGTGTTTTCATTTCAGCCTTGTTTTTTAAGATTTTTATACAAACAATTGCTTGAGTCACAAATATGGCAGGTATAATCATTATATTTAACATCGTGCCCGATACCAATAAATCCGCTTACCGATTTTATCGGCTGCATCAGGCAACTATCTGATAGTTTAACAAAATCAAATTCCGGATGAAAAAGAGCAAACAGATTTTTTTGCTGGTCAACGGTCCAGCCGCAGTAGCCGGGGCTATACCTGTTAGTTAAAGTAAGTCCTTCACTATTCAAATCTGACTTGAGTGAATTCTGAACCAAATCCATGGCACTTTCCACAACAAGCGAACCGAATAAGTCATACACATATCCTTTCAGCATATCGCCTTCTGCCATATACTGCCTCGATAATTCATGGATTTGATCGCCAGCCGTGCATACAAATACCGCAATCTTACTGCTTCGCCTAAGCATATTGAAAACCACCTTTTTAACATCGAAAGTTATATCCCCTATGGTAATTTCTTGCCTTTCCTGGTTAAATGCCAGCTTATCGAACACCTGGTAACCACCTTTAATCTGAAATATCTGTTTGCCTAGTTCAAAGAGGGTATCCAGATATTCGTGCATTAAAAATGCATAATCCGATTCGCCGCCCAAAAGAGGAATAACATCTTCGCGGGTTAGCGTAAGTTCTTCAAATGAAATCTCTTTTACAGCTATTGTTTTCAATTTAGTGATTTATTAAAATCAGTAATTGCCTGATAAAAAGCATCAATATTTGCTATCGGAACATTGGGAGGTGTATCGCATCCCGAAGAGATGACAAAATTATTGTACCCCCTGGTTTTTTGTAAAAGTTCAGTTGTGGAACGATACAGTTGCTTGGGATTCATCATTTTAAAAACATTTACCGGGTCGAGATTTCCCATGGCGATAATACCTGTTGGAATTTCGGCAAGGGCATCAGCCATATTAACAGCATTCCCAAAGTGCAAGCCCTGAGCACCGGTTGAAACCATTGACCTGGTCAAATGCCCTTTATTTCCACAGTTATGCAGAATTATCATAAAAGTTTCATCCTGCAACAAAGTGACAATTTGCCTGATATATTTAGACGAGAACTCATCGCACATATCCTCCGATAATAATCCGGCAGCCGGCTCAGCCATTATAATTCCATTTACCCCGGTTTCTTTAAATGCACGTATATAATTTATTATAAACTCAGTACATTTCTCAAGAAGTGTTTGTATAACTTCCGGCTCAATAAAAAGTGCCGTCATAAGTTCCGTCATATCATAAAGACGGCCAGCCAACGAAAGGGGACCTATACATCCGGCAAATACAGGTTTATTAGTGATATTTTGTGCAGCCAGACGAGCCGCCAATAAATACTCGTGGATCCGCCCGGCGTCCAGGCCAGGCACTTTAAGAGCATCAACCGTTTCGGCATCGGACACTATCCGTTTTAAAACAGTGGGGACTTCATGTTCAGGAAGGTTTATTATTGATCCAAATGCTTCAGCTTCAACAGTTAAATCCATAATTATGGTAGCAGCATCCGCAGGATATTTTATATTCAGTGCCTGAATTGCCTGAAAATGAATTTCTCCGTTTGATACAGCTTCTTTTACACTTTTTCCTATCAAATCGATGCCGGGATGAGTCATAATTGGAATTGCATACCGTTTCTTTGCGGCAAGCAATTCAACTATCCAATCGGAGTTATTATTCATGTTTTATGATTTAAAGTACAAATGAACCTTGACTACTTCATTTTGCTAATATTATGCAACTGACCTTTCAAGGAATTCAACTGCACCCTGAGGATCTGAAGAATAGAAAGTAGCGCCAATTTTTTTACAGAAATCATGCGATAAAGGTGCCCCCCCGACCAATATTTTATGATCAGGATATTGAGCTCTGATTTGTTTTACGATAGTTTCCATATTCACCATGGTAGTTGTAAGGAGCGCAGACAATCCGATTACACAGTCAGGATGTTGGTTAATAGCTTCCAGGAATTTTTCAGGTTTTACATCCACGCCAAGGTCAATAACTTCCCATCCGGATCCCTCTATCATCATAGCTACCAGATTTTTACCAATGTCGTGCAAATCGCCCATAACAGTTCCTATTACGAAAACACCTTTGCGTTTCACTTCGCCTGAAGTAAAAAATGGCTTAATGTGTTTCAAAGCTGCTGACATAGCTTTGGCAGCAATAAGCATTTCGGGCACAAATGCTTTACCATCGGAAAATTTCTTCCCTATACGACCCATACCCGGTATTAAGGCATCATTTAAAATGACTTCAGGTTTGATTCCTGCTTCAAGTGCTTGCTGACACAGTTCATCAGCTCCGTCCAACCCCCTCATTGCAGGGGGATAAGGCGAAAGCTTATTTATTTTCCCTGATTCAACAGCAAGTGATAACTTTTCAAGTAGTTCGTTCATCGTATTTTGGTATTTATCTTATTGTAATGAGTTCTGAAAATTCGATTTCAGGTAAATTATACATTTTTATCATAAAAGTAATAACTGGTTGAAAACATCAAAATTAAACTGTTTCAATCACCTGTTTTATCCTCCTGATATGCTCCGGGTTTGTTCCGCAACAACCACCGACTGCTGAAGGTGAAATTGCCAGGAGATCGGTTAAATTTGAAGCAAACATTTCAGGCGATTCCGAATAACAAAGAACGCCATCGTGAAGATGAGGCTCACCTGCGTTTGCTTTGAGCAGTAAATTAATAGTGGCGGACACACTCCTGAACTCTTTGGCCAGATCAATCATTTTCAGAATTCCGTTGCCACAATTTGATCCGACTAACAGAGCATTTGCACTTTGCATTGCTTCAACAAAATCCGTTACGCTCACACCCATCATCGTTTTATGGCCATCAGGAGTATTGCTGAATGTCATGGAAGCAAAGAACGGAAGATCTGAATTCTCTTTTACAGCACATATTGCACATTTTATTTCCTCCAGATCGGTAAATGTTTCGAGCATAAATCCATCAACGCCTGCATCAGTCATGGCTTTAACCTGCACAACAAAAGAATCTGTCATTTCCTGGTATGTTATGTCACCAAAAGGCTCTAACATCAACCCGCTCGGACCTATGGAGCCAATAACAAACTTTCCTTCAGGTTTAACAGAAATGGCATTTCTGGCACCCCAAAAATTCAACTCATAAGCCTGGCTTTCCAGATTATAGGCCCTCAGTTTCAATAACGATCCGCCAAATGTGTTAGTCAGTACAGCATCAGAACCTGCAGCAAAATAAGATGCCGAAATATCCTTAATTATTTCAGTATGAGAAATGTTCCAAAGTTCCGGGCATTCTCCAGCAATTAATCCACGGGCAATTAGTTCGGATCCTGTGGCACCATCCAGGATTAATATTTTACGGCTTTCAATTCTTTCAGTAAGTGTCATGATGATAGTTTTCTATTTGTATTTTGTATGCTGAGACTTATTTTAGTTTTCACTTTTATAAGTTCGGGTACTTAATATTCGAACAGGTCCTATTAAACCTGATTTCAACAAAGGTGAATCGGCATTGTAATGCTTGTAAGTTGTAAAAGTAAACCGTCCGGATGTTCTTGGTTTCCCGTTTAGTAGCCATTCAGGCCATTGCCCGTCTTTAATTCCGTCATCCGGTTTCTTCTCATCGCCGATCAACCGGTTTGTCCACAGGTTGGCGACTTCAATATCTACCTGGTTGTCGCCAGTAACAACAGCATCTGTAATTTTTATGCGGAAAGGAGCAGTCCATACAACACCCATATCTTTGCCGTTTACACGAATACGCGCCAGGTTGTTGACTTCTCCCAAATCAAGATAAATATCAGATTTTTTCTCCGTAGTAACATTTTCAGAAAGCTTTATTGTATTGTGATAGGTTGCAATTCCTGAATAGTATTTTATGCCATCTTCAGGCCGCGATGTCCAGTCAACAAGTTTATCGAAAACAACATTTTCGGGCCCACCCCATTTCGGATTAAAGGATACCTTCCATGGATTATTCACTTCAAATAAAACTTGCGGTTGGGCAAAATTTTTCAGACCTGCTGTGTGGCCTGGTTTTGTTTTACTGCTTTTATTAAAAACAATAAAATAACTTTCGTGAGAATCAAATTGAAGTGGAATCTGAATCAGACCTTTCTTAATTTCGAAATCAGGAAGTTTTCTTGTTTCTCCAGTCATCGGATTCCATAATTCGGGTGTTCCTTCGCTTACCCTGAATGAACAGCTGGCTTTTAACGTAGCATTGGTTTTGTTTGAAACAAAATAAATTTCTCCGTCCTTGATAAGTTTATGCGTGTATCTTACAGAACTATCTGATCCAAAATCTTCCGCTATCCCCATTTCGAGGAGAATTGAAGCTGTGGCATCATAGTCCGGGTAAAGCTCAGGCAGGATGAACTGCGAGAAAGCACCTCCCCAGAAGATTTTTCCTTTCCCCAGTTTTCGTTCTGCAATTTTTGAAGGTGCGGTTGTTCCTCCCCACATCGACGCGGATATTGTAGCAACTTGTTTATCACATTCGGGATAATTCACCAGGCTGGGAGATTTACGCGGAGGATTTCCTATAATTACAGCACCGGCCTTGACCAATGCGTCAATCTTGTTGAGTAAAGCCGGAGTTATTGTTTCAGTTTTAGGCAATACGAGTATGTAGTATGAAGCCCCTGAAGGGAATACGATTTTTCCGTCAACAATGGATGCTTTTAATAGTTCGGAAGGCGAGCAGCCATCAAAGTTATAGCCTTTCCGGTCGGGAAGAAATGCATCCTTTGTTAAGGCAGAAGATGGTGCACGGAATACCTGGGGTGCCCCTTCCGGTGAGAGGTAAAGAATGTCGGCTACTGTTTGTCCCTGTTGTAGAATATACTGACAACGGGAAACATATTTATGGTATCCGTCCACCATAGGCCACCAGGTCTGGCTGCGGTCATGATGAACACCATAAGGACCCATGGTCATTCCTGGTTTAAGATTATCCGGCAAAAACTGATGCTGATAGGTATGGTACATAAACTTGTTGATTCCAGCAGCAAACGCCCAGTCTCCCTGATCCTTCATTGATCCGGGATATTGCCTCCAGGCATCAAGATAAGCGGTAAAAGCCTCAGCTGCAACCACTTTTTTGCCTTCAATATGGGCAATGGACGCTGCTTGAATGCAACTGAACCAGGTGTTGAACCCATATCCTATGCTCCAGAATTCACACATGGGAACATCAGCCACGGCTCCCAGTTCCATGTCGGCGGTTGGGTTCATGTCGTAAGGTTCAATTGAAAATCCCATGTTGTATTTTTTAGCGTAATTTTTCAGGTGGATAGCATGGTTTTCAATTACCAGTTCCTGCGCCGTTTGCCGTAAATCCCATAAAAAACGCTCACTCTTTTCAAGACTTTCAACTACGAACCCGGCATAAACCGGATAAAAAGGAAGCGGATCATAACCCCTGCGTTTTTTTAAATTCTTCTCTAAATCGTAATGTCCAGTTTTGAGCACCCATTTCCCAGCTGTCCATGTGCAGCATTTTTAAGCCTCCCTGGAGATTCTTATCAGGAATTCCGGTTTTTTGAAGTAACTTACCGGTGAAACTTGCCATATGTGCATTGATGGCTGCAGTGTCAAATTTATCAGCTTCAAATCCTACACCTGGCATTGGAGCTGGGCGGGTAACAGCACCGTTGTTTCTGCTTCCAAAACGCATAATTGTCCAATTACCATCGGGGGCTTTCCATTGCAATGTTCCATCCGGTTTCAAGTACTGAGTTACATCAATTATTTTATCCTGGAAAATTGCTGTTCCGTTAATTGGTTCACTATAGTTTGCAAGGGATGGAAGAAATGGCTTAACGGCCCCTCCAGAGTAAGGCTCGCGGTAATACAGTGCTTTCTCAGTAATGTCGCTTATTTTAAAATTGCCAGCGGGTGTTGGAAAAGCAAGCACTGCAACATCTTCATAATAATCGAGCCATTTTTGTTTAAGTTCGGGTGTGAATGAACCCTCCCCAAAATAGGGATTCATTGCTGTAGGTTTGGGAAGAACAATTGGTTTGTTTTCAGATCCGGAAACTTGTATTGAACTGCATACCAGGTGTTTCATGGATTGTGCACCTGTAACCCAAGGGCCTCCGCTACCTGTCCAACCTGGACCAACACCAAGGGTAATTGTTATTCCCAATCGTTCTGACTCACGAACAATATGGGTAAACAAGTTCATCCATTCTTCGCTCATGAAGTCAACTTTCCCGCGGGGAATACCAACATTAACCTCAAGAAAAAGTACAGTGCCAATGCCAACCTTTTTCATTGATTCCAGGTCGGCTGTTATGGCTTCCTTCGATATGTTCCCGTCCATAAAGTACCAGTAAACGCCTGGGCGTGCAGAATCGGGAGGGTTTAGAAACCCTTTCTTCAAGTCCGAAAATGCCGATTCGTTCTTGTTTTGAGTGCAGCTGCCTATAAATAAGGTCACTATAATTGCGATAATGGAAAGAAGTCTGTTCAATTTTGGTTTTATTTTAATGGTTTATTTTTATTTACAGCTTTTTTCATTTATTTGTCTTATTATCCACTCAGCACGCACAATCCTGGCAGTTTCAGATTATAGAGTAATCCGTCGAATTGTACCCAATAGGTATCGAGGCCAATTCCAAATAATCCTACTTTAGCCATATAATTTCTATTTTTAGTTAATTTTAATACGATTTATTAAAGTTGATTTCTCTGGTTGCGCTATTAAGAGCCTCACTTGTAACAGCCATGTTTTTTGCACAACTCAATAAATTTTAACACACGTTCAGGCGAAATGTCGTTTTGAAGAATGTGTGCAGGAGCTATCATGTATCCACCTCCTTTGCCCAGAATGCTTATCTTTTCAATGATATCATTTTCCAGCTCTTCATCCGTAGCATTAGGCAGCAAATCCTGCTGATCTATGGCACCCCAGAAAGCGAACTTTTCACCAAACCGCTCTTTCATATCATGAGGCAAATGCCCTGGAACGCCGGGCTGAACCGGGTTAAAAATCTCGAAACCCATTTCGCGGATGTCATCCAGAAGTTCTGCTACTGCCCCGTCGCAATGCAGGATTGGAATAATGTCAGGCTTAGCTTCTTTAAAGCGATCGATCATTCGTTTGTAAAGTGGCTTCAGTTGTTCACGAAAGGTTTCAGGTGGAAGAATCAAACTGGTTTGTGTACCGAAGTCGTCGCCAAACCAGATTGCATCCACTCCTTTTTCGATGAGTCGCAGGCCAACTTGTGTCTGGTACTCGGCACAGGCTTCGAACAAAGGCATTACATATTCTGTCTCCATCATCATATCAACCAATAGTTTCTCCATGCCAGCCAACTGATGGGCAAGTGAGAAAATGGTTACTTCAATATCTCCTATTATCAGATAATCATTTTTATACTTTTTCACCAACGCTTCTGCATCCCTGTATCGCCCTGGTGCATCAGGATCAGGGAATTGAAAGGTTTCGATGTCAGCCTTTGTTTCAGCGTGAGCCAGAGGATATTCGACCACTTCAACATAGATATCACCCTGCCGCATCCTCATTTTATACTCATTAAGCCAGGTTCCATTGGCATCTTTAACGATGGTATAATCATCCGAAACCGAAGCACCGGTAATTACCACATCGCTGCCCATTGCTACACGTAATTCGTTGGCACTGATACGGTAAGTAACATCTTCGTACGGATTTTCGGTGTAGTGAACCGGAATACCCAATTGTTTTCCGAAATGATCGGCTAACTGGCGGCACAAATCAAATTGTACTGGGACCCTGTCGGGTAATCCCGGCATCTTTTTAAATGCTTTAAGAACACGTTCTCTTGATTTCATAGTTATTTTTTGTTTAAATCAAATTCATACCTACCAGAGGCAATTTTAAATACTAAACATCCATCTTTTTCCGCAATGAATTTTATGATTTCAGTGTCTTTCTTTATTCCTTTTCGGTAAATTTCCGTGTTCCCTTCGGAAACAACAACATCCGAGGCTTTATTTTCTAATAAGGGAACATAAATATTTGCTGTGCAGTTTACAGGAATTAAAGTCTTTACTGAAATGCTATTGTTGGAGGTTTTTATCCATTCAGATTCAATCTTTCCTTTTGGAGAGAATGTACTTGCTTTTACATTAGTTAAGTCGCCAACAACTCCAGGCTTAATCAAAACTTCAGTGTATCCGGATTTTAGTGAAGAAATGCCTGCCAGATTTTTAATTAAAAAGGCATTCATCTTTCCACCTACGAACATGTGATTGTGAGAACCGCGCCCATCCCAGAATTCCCACATGGAAGTTGCTCCCTGGCTAATCATATTTCCCCAGCTTGGGTATGTTTTTTTAGAAACCAGTTTATATGCAACATCTGTGCACCCGTTATCACACAATGCATCAAATATGGCATAAAGACCTAGTACCCCAACCGTCAGGCTGTAATCAGCATTTTCAAGTGAGCTGACAAGATGCCTGGCAACCTCCGCCTTTTTATTCTCAGGACAGAGTCCGAATGCTAAAGGAATTGCATTTGCAGCCTGGGAATTATCGAAATAATAAGCCCCTTTGTCATCCTCTTTTAAGAATTTCTTATTGTACGCACTTTGAATTTTCAATGCGAGATTTCTAAGCTCCTGACTATCATCTGTTTTACCTATCTCCTCTGCAAGCACTGATAGTCTGACTGTGGAATTATAAAAAAAAGCGGTAGCCCAGACACTCTGCTCAGGCATTCGGACCGGGCAACAATAATCTTTTTGAAGTATAGAACCGTAATCGCCCCAGCAATCCTTGTTGGTTGTATAATCCTCATAATTTTCAGTGCTTGCTGAAACATTTGAAGTGGTAACGCACCAGTCAATAAACCTTTTCATTGAGCTGTACTGCTCTCTGATTATCGATTTATCGCCCGAAGCAAGATAGGTATCCCATGTTACATTTATAGCTGCTGATGACCAGGGAATGTCCTCCTCTATTGCCCCTGCTCTCTCACCTTGCCTGGGTGCAAGATTATCAATATATCCATCGCTGTGCTGGGTTTCCCTCATGCTTACAAACCACTGTTTATAAAAGGGCTCCATATTTGCGTAATAATTAGCTGCCTGGGATGTACATTCAGCATCGCCGGTCCATCCGTTGCGCTCATCACGTGAAACACATGCTGCCGGGATACCAAACTGAAGAGCTGACTTAATACTTGATGTAGAAGCAGTGTACAAATCGTTTAGTAGCGGATTTGAGCACGTAAATGAACCCAGGTTATCAGTTTCTTCATCAACAGCGTGGTGCGCTATTCTGATTTTAATATTATCATTGTCAAATCCGCTAATACCTTTTACTTCCAGGTATCTGAATCCATGAATCGTCTGAAATGGCTCCCAGGTTTCAACGCCATAGCCACCGTGAATATAGTAATCATATTGCTCAGCACCGGTACCCATTGCATCCGGGACAAAACCGGCTATACTCAATGAAGTTTGCTCTATTCCCCCATTTACATTACCAAAACGCGAGATAACATAATCGCTGTTGGTTATTTCAAGTTGATTCCCGGATGCTATATCGTTTTTGCTCCGGATGTTTTCACCATTTAACCAAAGGCTGGGGTTTTTACCACTGCTTTCGAGTAAGGTTTTATTTGAAGCTTCGTGAACGACCTTGATATCAGTAAACGTGGCGGTGTCGCATTCGCTTTCCCTGAAACCAACTTTTCCACTTGAGAAAGTGCTGTCATAAATCGTATCAATCAAACTGTTATTGCAATAGGTTTCAATTTTATTTCCAATTGCTTTAACCGCTATTTTGTATTTTGTATTTGGCGATAGACTGCAAGGTATTTCCTTAATAACCTGCATTTCCCCATTTACATTTCTGAAGGCAATTATTTTACCTGCAGTTGTAAGTTTCCAATAATAAAAGTTTTTTTCAGTTGCAGCCCTGAACAAAATACCTGCAGAGCCACTCAAAATACTCCCGCTAACACTAAAAGTATAATCATTCCAGAGCGTAGAATGATCCTCAGCAAAGCGCATTTCTATTTTATCTCCGGGTTTACCATCAATCTTGATTTGTGCCCATCCTGTTATATTTCTACCTGCATCAACAACATAGGTGCCGTGGTATACTTCAGTAATACTTTGCGGTGAAAGAGTTTCAACTACTTTCATGGGAGGAGCCAGTCGTGCTTTCAGCGTTTTTTTATTACTGGTTATACTTATTGCATTGCCGCTTTCCCAGTTATAATCATCGAAGTTAGATTCATTCCAGCCTTTTTTTATATTCCTTGCATCGTACTTTTCGCCGGCTGTTGCATTATTTATTTCCCCGGCGACTAGTGGCCCATTCTTAGTTGCTTTCCAGGATTTGTCTGTTGTGATCAGATCTGCTGAGCCATCCGCATATATAATTTTGAGGTTTAAAATAAACCTGGTACTATCGGGTGTTTTGTATTCGCTACCAAGCTGACCAGGTCCTATCATTACACCTATAGCATTCTTTCCTTTTCGAATAGAATTACTAACGTCATACCCACTATACCAGTTTGTTTCCCGTGCAACCCTGTCATCCGAATCAAGAACTGAATTGCCTGCTTTCTCACCATTGACAAATACTACAGGGACGCCTAATGAACCGATATAAAGTTTTGCTCCGGTTATAGTCTTATTTATGTCAGTTGTGAATTCCTTTCTGAAAAGCTGAAGATCTTTTCCCCCGATAAAATCCCCCTTCCATTCCTGCCACGACAGAAAGCCCGTTGCAAATCTGTTAGTTTCACTCCAGTCGCTTTGAGTCCCGCGGCTATTCCAGTTACAGACTTTCCAATAATAGTCCTTAGCACTTTCTAAAGGAATTCCTTCATAGATAATGTCACTTTGTTCTGATGATTTAATTTTTCCGCTATCCCAGATGTCAAAATCATTATTTTCGGCCTTTTCTTTTGTGGAACTTACAGTGACTCTGTAAGCCGTTTGATAATCTCCCCTCTTATCGCTATTCACTTTCCAACTGAAGAGGGGCTGTTTTGAATCAACTGCAAGTGGATGATGTAATTGGTTCACTTTTAATCCGGATGGAGAATTTTTACCTTTAACAGTGTTTCTTGAATTTACACTGCCATCCTGTGATTTCGATTTATCGATATCAGTCGCTGATCTAAATTCAAAGCAAATTGTCGGATCTATAGGGTATCGCCCGAAATCTTCGCCATAGATTGCCAAACCGGAAGAGAGCACTGAATCAACCTCAAAACGAACCAGTAACTCCTTTCCTTCACTTTGTTTTATAATTGCAATTGGAATATCTGCCTTAACAAGATAACCGTAAGAACCTACTTCGTTTAATGTTTTATCATGTTTTTGAGCGTTCCAGGAGAGTATCCCGCGATGGTCAGCCGGGTCATCTTCAAGTAAAAATGAACCAAGACAAGTGTCATTCACAAAAATCCTCACTTTTCCCGGAAACTTTTTCTCATCGGTCATAGGGTAGGAGTTGGGGTTCAAGCCTGGGTCGTTTGTTCCCTGGCCAAGCATAAAATCACCTTCAATCTTGCCTGATCCTGCATTATCTTTCCCAAATAATTGTTTGGACGATAATTCTGCAATCAACCTGGCTGAAGAAAGTTCATCGGCTTTTAAACTGGAAGGAAGTAGAATTTTATATTCAAAAAAGCCCGATCCTGCTCCGTTCACTTTTAGTCCATCGAGGACATTCCACTGCTTCAGTGTCCATTTTGCTGCTGTGAAGGAATTGGGGGCGAAACGCAAAAGGGTATTTTTTTTGCCGTCCTGTTCAATTGTTTCTCTCCGAGGCGATTGACCTTCCGACACTTTGAAAGTTGTAAAATTCCGGGATAAAACCTGTCCGGAAGTTGTTTCCAAACTCATCCGTAGAATAGCGACAGATTGTTTATCAGGCATTTGAATGGATAATTTGCCGATGTCTTTTGTCATCCAGGGGCTGTAAGGAATATTTAGCGAATAGTTTGAATATACTTCAAACCGCCCGAGAAAATCCCACCCGCATAACTCTGCTTTTATTATAAGATTTGTTGCAGGAAGCTTATCACTTAAAACTGACAAGTAAACCGGAACGTCAATTTTAGCTGAAGGAAGAGCCGTTTGACACAGTTCGCTTCCTGTACTTATATAATAAGGATTGTGAAGATCGTTTAGTGTCATTCCCGGCATAAGCTCTTCAATTCCGGTGAATTTGCGGGTACGGTCGAATTTATAATACCCGTTCCATTCGTTGATCATATCGTGATGTTCGGTGTACAGCCAACCGCACATTTTGGGATGCATCCGGAATTCATTCATCATAATGTGGTAGTCCCAACTCCAGTCAATATCTCCGGTGCCACCATTGTAGCCCCAAACATTTCCACATTCACTGTTAAGCATAGGTTGGTTCCCCTGCGTATTTCCCCCGGTGTAATTCCATTTCGAACCCGGATATGTATTTGCCACAACATCATCAAGTATTTTCCCCCATTCATAGCCCGGCAGGTAGGCATGCCACGAATTTAAATCTGTAACTACATGGTCGTAACCGCAAGGTGAGTTGTCTTCAATCAAGCGGCTCTGATCTAGTTGTTTAGCTTTTTTATACATTTCAGTAACCCAGGCCTGGGTTTCAGGATGATAAGCACCTTTCCCTTCTTTGGTTGATAAAAGCCCCCATGTTTCATTGAATAAAACCCACGAAAAAACAGAAGGATGGTTGTAATCCCGCTTAATCATACCGCGCATCGCTGATTCTGATTCTCTGCGCATATCGGCATCGGGCTCGCCCCACGAATTGGGAACGTCGGCCATGATCAGAAGTCCCAAACGATCAGCCCAATATAGTTTTCGGGGAACTTCGACTTTAACGTGAATACGATTTCCATTAAGACCTATTTGTTTTGAAAGCAGGATTTCATTTCGCATGAACTCATCGCTGGGAAATGTATAGAATCCATCGGGATGATAGGACTGATCGAGAGTAAGTTGCAGATAAACGGGTTTATTGTTTAAGGCCACATAAGGGTAATCACTTCCCGGAAGTTTGGTTACGCTTATTTTCCGCATGCCAAAATATGTGGAAACTTTGTCCTGTTTTATTCCTTCATTGGTAAGACTTACTTCTATTTCGTACAGAAACGGGTCGTCGAGATCCCACAAATGGGCATTGGGAACAGCAATTTCAAACTGAGCCAGTTGTTCGCCTTTTTTGATTTTTGTTGTGAAGATTGGCACAATGCCGGTGTTGAATTTTATACTGATTTCAGTTTGTTTTCCGCTGGGTTTGTTTAACGCAATTTCTACTTTAACCTTATTGTTATCAATATCCGGCGTAAAATGAATCATATCGAAGTAGTTGCTTCCGCGGGCTTCGAGGTAAACGGTTTGCCAGAAGCCTTTAGCGTCGCCATAACCTTGTTTCCCAAATAGTTTGAATGGTAATGGAGAGTCATCAACCTTAAATACCAGGTTTTGTTCGCTACCCCATATGATATCTGAGGTAAGTTCAAATTCAAAAGGCGTGTATCCACCGCGATTTGAGCCCAGGGATTTACCTGCAAACCAGCCGCTTGTTGCCCAGTCGCTTGCACCAACTACTACAAAAACCCGTTTATTTTTCCAGGATTCAGGGATCTTCACTTTACGTGCATACCAGGCAATATCAGCTTCATTGGCTACTTCCGAAAGTTTGCTTCCCCAGGGAAAAGGAACCAGGATTTTTTTAGTGAAAGCGGTCGGATTTTCAAACCATTTTTGATTTTCCCCAACGTTCTCCTTATCAAACATAAAATTCCAGTAGCCATTCAGGTTAAGCCATTCAGTTCGCATATAATCAGGACGGGGATGCTCGGGTAACGGAATATTTCCTGCCTTTGAGTCCTGGCAGTTTGCTGAAAAGTTAAATAGAAAGCTGATTACAAAAATGATTAATAGATTTCTCATTTGTTTGACAAGATTAATTTTAAAACTTTGAACTCCACTCTTTCAATTGATAAAGTTTATGCTTTCTAAGAGAGCTGTTTCCCTGTCTGCTGTCATATGTTCCGGTTTAGCTCATCTATTTATTGTCTTCCCGTACCACGTTGAAATCATACACTCCTGAATCAACATTAAAATTAACGTAATCAGAATCTTCATTAGCTTCATCTATCCCGGCAACTGTAGTCTGCATGTTCCTTTTTGACCATACTATTTGCCCTCCTTCCTTTATCAGGACAGCCTCCATCCCATTCTTTGGCACACTGATAATTGCTTTTGTATTAGGAGGAATGGTTACCTGCATGTTTAACGAAGCATCTTCTGACTTTTTCCAGTTAACAGCTATTGTGCCGTTGATAGATTTATAAGTTGCCTCTGCCCGGCTTAAACCCTCTCCCAGATAAGGCTTTATTAAAATTTCTTTAAAGCCGGCGCCTTCTGACTTGATTCCGCCTACATCAGCCATCAGCCATTCAATAATTGAAGCCATCAGATCGGGCATGCTGAAAGAGTTCATCCTTGAATCCTGAAAACCCTTATCGGGCATCCAGCTATCCCATCTTTCATAAACAGAAGTGGCGCCATTTTTTACACAATAGAGCCAGGAAGGATATGTATCCTTCAAAAGAAGTTGATATGCAAGATCGTTTTGGCCGTACTTGCTCAATATTGGCAGCAAAGCCCTGGTTCCATGGAAGCCTGTCGTGAGATGCCCCGGAGGGATGACAGGGTTTTGTAACAATGCATCCGGTCGCATCTGTGTATGGCTTTTATTTAGGATGTCGTCCACCAATTGTTTGACCGCCAGGGGGATCTTTTCATCCCTGATAAACCCGAAATAAAGGCCAAGGGCATACTCAGACTGAATGTCATCTTTTACTTTTCCATCGGATGAAACATACGTATCATTAAAAGCATTTTTTATGTTTACCAGGAGCTTCATATATTTACTCGCATCTTCATTCTTTCCGATTGCTTTTGCCATTTCGGCCATGTTGCTTACACTCCAGCCATTCCACAGGGTATTGAGCACATCACTGTGAAGCTCCCGATCCTCAACAATAGCCAGCCAATCGCCATAGCCGATGAATTGTTCACCTGTCGGGTGGTAACCGGGGCCTGTACGCAGGTAAGCTGTCAGGTTGTTTTCAACATGATTGATATATGTGGATAAAGATTTGTAATTTTCTTCTATGATCCGGGTATCCCCATAGAATTTATAGAGTCCGTACGGCACACAAACACCGTCATCCGACCAGCCGGGAGACTCTACATCTCCCCAGATAGGAGCAACCTGCAAATATGATCCCGAAGCCCCCAATGACTGTGCATCTGTCAAATCCACCATCCACTTTTTAAGGAAACTCCCCATATCAAAGGTGTACAGCCAGGTATATACAATCGGCCCCTTCGCGCACCAGCCCAGCCTTTCTGCCCTGTCGGCACAACCGGTTGGAAGATCCACAAGGTTAGCCAGCAGTGTCCTTACGCAATTGGAATAGAGTTTATTTACCCTTTCATCAGAACAACTGAAACTTCCAACTCTGGGAACATCCGAATTACAGACAACGCCAGTGATGTCTTCCAAAGACGGCTCGCCGGGGTATCCTGTAATTTCCACAAACTGAAACCCATGATACGTAAACTTTGGCTCCCACACTTCATCCTTTCCGGCACCCTTTAAAATATAAGTATCGATGGCGCGGGCATCTCTCAGGTAGTCCGTGTATAAAGTCCCGTCAGGATTCAACATTCCGGCAAAACGTATCACAATTTTTGTCCCGGCAGGACCTTTTGCCTTTATTCTGGCCCAGCCTGCGATGTTTTGCCCCAGGTCAAAAATATAAACCCCTGGTTTTGGCTGGCTCATCTTCACTGGCTTTACCTCATGCTGAACCTTTACAGTAACATTCGGACTTGCTTCCAGTATCCTGTTATAAGACTGTCCTCTATACATACCAGAATCCGCACTAACATTACCTATCAAATCCGGAGTATTCCATTTTGAATCGTTAAACCCGGCCTTATCCCATCCGGGCATTTCCAGTCGTGCGTCATAGGTTTCGCCCTGTTGTATATCTGCTTCGAGCAAAGGGCCGTAAGAGCATTTCCAGGTATTGTCAGTGCCAAAAGTTTGAGTTGTACCATCCACATATTCAATCGTAAGTTGGACCAATAATTTTGGGTCTTTGCCATAATTATAAGGTCCCGACCAGATATATCCTGCATACCAGCCGGTGGAAAGTATCCCACCCAGAAGATTATTACCCTTATGAAGCATATCGGTCACATCGTAGGTATAGTAATATATGCGCTTTCGAAATTCGGGCCAGCCGGGATTAAAATAATCTTCACCAACCCTTTTTCCATTTACAGTGAGTTCATAGTCACCCAATGCACTGGCATAAACAACGGCTCTTGATATTGGGCGATCAAGCACGATTTCCTTCCGCCAGTATGTTGCTCCCGGCAAATTTGTTTCTGTTTTGTTTGCATAGCCAATCCATTTTGCAGACCATTCATTGGTATTTAATAATCCCATGGACCATTTTGCAGACTCACTCCATGCAGACGCTTTTCCATTATTATCCCATACACGCACTGCCCACCAGCATTCAATACCTGATGTTAAAGCAGCTCCGTTATAAACCACATGGGCTACCTGGTCTGATGTTACTTTGCCGGAATTCCACAAATCACCGATACCCGATGAAAGTTTATTTCTATTGCTGGCAACAATTATCTGGTAGGCCGTTTGCTGCAGCCCCCGTTCTTTTTCATTAACAGCTTTAAGATTCCAGCTTAACCTGGGTTTTAGAACATCTAACCCCTGTGGGCTGACTTTATATTCGCATCGCAAATAGGACGCACTTATCAGTCCCTTAGCTTGCAGAGCCGAGCAGCCGAACCATCCAAGAGTAGTTGTTATAACCACCAGGATAATCATCTTAAAATTTCTTTGGTCAGGTATCATAGTTAAAGAGTTTATCAGGGTTTTCTTGTTATCCGGCTTTCCATACCTTTTTCTGCTTTTTCCCAACGTAGCTGTTGAATAAAAATTCCTTCCAGATCATGATCTGACGGAAATTTGCTTGGATAGGTAGAAACCATGGAACACGCCATATAATCTATTCCGCTACTGGTAATAATTTCCGGTGCATGACCAGGTGTATCCTCGATCCTGTTCGCTATCGCATCACCAAAGTTGAACGGATCCTCTGATATGTAAAGCGAAGTATGGCTGTAATCAATTCCGCTGACCCACAGGTAATAGTAACCATCACGATAAAGAACAAAAGGCGATTCAGAATACCCGTGCGGATCTCCTGCCGGTTCGGTCATGATGGTCCTGGGTTCAGACCAGTGTATCAGATCATCTGATGTACGTACCTTGGAACCTGAGGACACACTGCTGCAATAATATAAAAGGTATTTCCCAATCCGGTTATCCCAGAAAACACAAAAGTCGCGATCATCTATTTCACGGAATATCATATTCTGTTCCGGCAGTTCCCCTCCATCGTATGGTTTCCAGGATGAAAGATCAGGTGCATCGGATATTAAAAGCCGGGCACATCCTTCTTTTGGAAGAATCTGTGCTTTAGCAACCTCCCCTTCCCATTCCCAGCCGTAATGGTGAAAGTAATACATGTAAGCTGTTGTACTGTCTTTGTTCCAGATAGCTCCGGGAGCCCACATAATGGCTTGTTTTGGAGTCTTAATCTGGGGATAAATCTTTGGCTGCAGTTTCAATGGCTCTTCAAACGAAGTACCAACAGCATGAAACATCGAATACCCATCGCTCACTGCCCAGCCATTGCCAACTCCATCGGGCTCAATTCCAAAACAACCCATGGCATGCCACTGTCCTTTCTTATCCTTAATAACAGTAAAATCACTGTACAGTGTCTTCCCATCGCCTATCCATAGCAATGCCTCAGACCATGGTTTTGTAACGCGTGGTATCATCAGATTCTTGCTTCCGGATTTGCAGGGATCGCCAGAATATGATCCTTCTTTATTTTGTCCATTCAATGAACTATTTTCTGCAAAAGAGCTACCGCTTTTTTTTGTATTAATCTGCGCTGTTGTCAATGTGAAATTAAGTAGCAGACATAAGGTTGTTAAAGCAGCAGCTAACTTGGTATTCATGGGAACCATATCTTTGATTTATTTACTCTTAATTAGATACACTGTATTCTATTATTTCAAATTCTTTTTCTGATTCAACCAATTCAACCATTGTTATCCGGTAAAAATACATGTCGTCCCTGACGGGACTTTCAATGATTTTTATCTCACTCTTTACCAACATATTGTCCCTAATGGGACAGTCCCGTCAGGGACTAAATATTGGTAGAATAAAAAGCAACCCCCGTTTGACAGAAGTCCCGTAGGGACGAGATATGTCAAGCATTACAGGATTTTCTGTAAGATTTTACCGGGCAACAGTGCAATTCAACCAAAGATTTAAACCGGAAGTCCATGAGGCAACATGATTATTTACGAGCCCAAGTCCGAATCCATGTTCTCCTTCAGATAAGATGTGCAATTCTGTCGGGATCTTTTTTTTGCGGAGGGCTTCGTACATAAGAATCGAATTTTCTGCCGGTACCCCTGAATCATTGTCTGCATGGACAATGAAAGCGGGTGGTGTATCGTCCTGGACCTGCAATTCGTTGGAATAATAGCGAACAAGGAAAGGGTCAGGATTTTTCCCCAGCAAATTCTCTCTTGAGCCGATATGGGTGCAGGCATCGGTAAAAGAAATAACCGGATATACCAGGACCATAAAATCAGGGCGGCAGCTTTTTTGTTCAATTGAATCTTTTGACGCCATGTTTCCATAATCAAAATGGGTACCCAGTGTTGATGCTAAATGACCGCCGGCAGAAAAACCCATGATTCCAATTTTGGTTGGATCGATGTTCCATTTTCCGGCATTGAAGCGTACGATTCGCATGGCTCGCTGAGCATCCATCAAAGGTGCTTTGTGAGGCTCGGTACAATTTTCAATACCGGGCAGCCTGTATTTGAGTACAATTCCGGCTACTCCTATTGAATTGAGGTACCGGGCCATATCGGAACCTTCAAGATCAAGGACTACACCTCCATATGAACCTCCCGGACAAATCACCACGGCTTGTCCGGTAGCAATCCGTTTGCTGGGTAAATAAACCGTAATGTCAGGTACCTGAACATTTGAAGCCCAGGTGACATCGGAATGGTTAAGAATTTCCCTTTGGGAACCAATGTTTTTGGAATTAGGGATTGCGCCTTCGTACAAAGGGAGGATATACTCCTGACCAAAGGATACAAGATTTAACGAGACAAAAACAACCAGTACGAATACTTTTGCGAATATTCTCTTGAAAAGTGCGCTATGTGTTTCCCGATTTTTATTCATCAGAATATAATTAGATGTTTAATTACCTGATGGAATATGAAGGTTTAGAGAGTCTATCCATTTTTATCTGTGCTTCCCGAAATCTATTTAGAAGTAACCGTCCAAACTGTTTTTACATTGGGCGGTAGAGAATCATTAAAATACATATCCGCTTTTACCCCGGTAGGTACAGGTTTATTAAAATACAGCAGTAAGAATTTTTTCAAATCCTTGTCAAGCAAATCAACAGCCTTCCCGATTTCATTTTCGCCACCCTGGTTTTGCTGGTCTTTCAGAAGTACAGTTCTTAATTCTTTTAAGTTTGATTCATTTACTTTTCCTGTTTTTTCAAAGGTAACTCTCATCATATTACAGAGATTTGTTTCCCTGATATGGTAGGCATACGCCAAAACACGCTGCCGGAATCCTTGGAGTTCTTTTATGCTCATTTCAAATTCAGAGAGGTATTCTTTGGGAACATTTGCGCGGGCTTCATTAGCGTAAATTAAAGCCTGATCAATCTTCCTGGCAGTTGCTTCGTACCGGAGCTGCGCATCTTCCATCATCCAGAAGTGTGGTGTTTCGGTTTCTACAGTCCTCATAAATGCCGCCCGGCGGTTCGACTGCCAGGATGGGGTTTCCCAGCTTACGCCCTTTAAGGTAGCTGCCGACATTAAATGATGCGGATCGCTTCGGCCCACTTCCCTCGAATTCCAGGATACATCCCAGGGGTAGGTTTCAATTGCCTCGGATGAATATTTCCAGTATGCAGCAATTTTTTCAGCGGCATTCCCATATGGCTTACTCACTAGTTTAAGCGCCTCGACATCGGAAATTCCGGGATTATCGAAAAAGATGGAGGTCATACGAAGGTTGGGATCTTCCCTGTCAGGTATATTGCCATAGTATTCTTTTATGCCTTTGAGTTTTCCCGCATTATTCACTGCCCGTAAAGCCCGTAAAGTAGCCAGGGGTGTTGGCAGGTATTGATATGTTTCAACCTCTTCAGTTGCAGTGCCCATCCATAATTCGCCAATTGCCGGAATATTTCTTTCTTCCGCCAGGGTAAGCATGTTTTTAAACCATCTGTCGGCTGGCAAGGCTATCTGTACCTCTGTAATGCTTGAGTGCATCGAAAGACCTACGCACTTAGGATCAAGCTGCTCAATAATACTATAGGTTTGCCCTGCTGAAATCTCCCATGGCTCCCACCACAATTTACCATCCGGGTTCAGACCATTCCATGTTTGAGCAAGTTTATTTACAAATGCAGATACCCGCTTGTCTAAGGGTACGCCAGCGCATCTTTCACAATCCCCATTTTCATTGCATAGCCATGCATTCTGGTCATACGTGTACAGCAACAAATCATCAACTCCGGGAAACTCCTTTTGGAAGTTTTTTATCAATGTCACATACCGTTCAACAGTTAAAGGATCGGAAATACACTGTGACAGAGGCTCAATGGCAGGGTATGCAACAAAAGGTGCGCCGAAGTGAAAAATGCTCCTAAAACCGTGCTTTTTGCACAGGGCTATCCTGCGTTTCAGCTCTTGTGCCCTGGCTGCAATTTTATCCGGACTGCGAATAAAGGTTTTACTTGATCCCACATTTGTATTAAGCGTAGAATCAATATCTACCGGCAGCTTAAATTGTTCAGGCAAAACCAGAACATCCTCCAGGTTCAGCGGATTATCATTAGGCCGGTATCCCCAGGCGATATTTAATTGCAATGCATTAAATCCCAGCTTTTTCATCAGCTCCATGTTCTTGTCGTTCCATTCAACATTGGGAAACGATGGGGCACCTATTATACCAACCTTATAATCAACATTCTGAGCTTCTTTTGTATTATTTAAATTGTTACAGGAAACAAAAAAAGAAGTCATTAATAAAATCAGTGCTACCTTGCGCATAACTATTGGTTTTTATTTTTGAAAATTGCATTTCACTTCAGCAAAAAATGCTGCTGCCAATTCCCGGTAAAAAGAAATTGGCAGCGCATAAATTTATCTTTAAGGTGTAATCCATTTACTCCAGTCCGGATTAGCTTCTGACTTCCAGGTCAAAGGACAAAAGTTTCTCTTTAACCAGGCTTTCGGATCTTTGTTAAACTCTTCCAGTTTAACAGATGCTAACTGATATCCGTTGTCAACATCTTGCTGGAGAAGATGCTTAATCCGGGCACAAACTTTTTCAAATTGTGCCTGGTCATACTGAACAGTCCGTGCATCCTGAGCAGCGATAGTAAGAGCGAAATGCAAACTTTTCCCTTTTAAGGCACGTGCAGTATGTTTGATGAAATCCCTCTGCATCTTGATATCCTCAACCATACTTTCATTTTGTGCAATAGCCTGGTTGAAATAATCAACAGCCACATTGTTCAGATTGGCAGCGTCTTCTAATCTCAAACCTGCATCTTCAAATATCCAGGGGTGGGCGGACTTAGCATCTGTAAGCATAAAATTAGCTCGTCGGTTCGATTCCCAGATCGGGGTATCCCAGGTACTGTTTTCGATTTTAATAAAATCCCAGTTGTGCTCGCCAACATCATTTCTATCCAGGCCCATTGGCCCGATAAGGTAGGTTACATCCCATGGAAATGCCTCGACAGCCTGTGCCACATATTCCCAGGCTTTTATCATCAAAGGAGCACTTTTCTTGCCATAAGGCGCAGCAATCTGTTGCAATAATTGGTCCAGTGAAGCATCCGGAGCCTTCATCCAGGCTTTGAGCATAGAGTAATTTACGGAATATGTAGAAGGGGCAAAACCGTAATATTCTTTCACGCCAATTACGCCTGTCAACTCTTTCCATCCGGTCATCTGCTCATAAACCAGGCGAGGGAAGTAATCATCAACACCATAAAGAGGCTTGTATAAAGTATGATCAAATTCGCCGACCACAGGGATATTTTTCTCATACGCATACTGAACCAACCTCTTCACACCAAGATCAGATTTAAGTGAACCATCGTTGAACGGATATACTTCGTTGCTGGTTGAGGAATTAAGCATCAAGCCAAAACCTTTGGGGTCAATCTTTTTAACAATGTCGATTGTCTGGCCTTTGGAAAGCTCCCAGGGTTTCCACCATAATGTTGTCTGGGCATTCGGACGGGAATCCTGCATGGTTTTCTTAAGCAGGTTTAAGAAATCAGGAAGTCTGTCGCTGATAGGGATACCTGTACACTTGGGACAGGGTCCAAACTCACTGCAAATCCAGGCTTGCTGATCGTAAGTATACACCAGAATATCATTCACTTCAGGGAAAGTAGTCATGAATTTCTTCATCAAAGAAACATATTTCTCAATAATTAAAGGATCTAAAATACAGGCAGGTTTATAAACCTCATAATTCAACATCCTGGGGATGCCAAAATGTGCTATTGTTTTAAAACCATGTTTTTCTGCCTGCTTTATCCTGTATTTCCACTTTGCTATCTGCTCCTCGTTCAGGTCTTCCAGGTTAAGTACTTCATTTCCCGGTTTACCTCCCCAGGCAATACTCAGCTGAAGCATGTTTACTCCAAGATCCTTAAGATCTTCCAGTTGTTTATCATCCCATCGCATGTCTGCAATAACAGAAGGGTTTCCGACTATTCCTATAAAATATTCATATCCTCCCCGGCCATTTTTAAGAGGATCCGTTTTCTTCTGAGAGTATCCCGGGCTCAGATAAGATGAAATGGCTAACAGCACTAAAAAGCTTAACAATCTTTTCATGTTCATTAATTTATTAGTTAGTAAATGTTTTAATTGTGATACTATTTTTCGATGCGTATTCATACGGTATAAACTATTTGAACAATTCACCTGTTATAAAATAAGCAATTGTTTGGTATAAGTAATTCCGTCAGCAAGAATCCTGACTCTGTACTCACCTGATTTTAAACCTCTGACTGATATATCGGAGCTCTTATTTTCTACTTTTCTAACAATTTTACCGAAAATATCCACAATTGTAACTGACTCGGCTTCAACTCCTGTTATTGTGAATGATTCTGATCCTTTACATGGATTCGGGAACAATTTTATCTGCGAATTTTTAATGCTCAAATCCAAATCAGTATTAACCGGGGAAGACTTTTTCAGTATTTTAACCGGCCCGATCAATCCGGATGCAGAATAACGGTAATCGCTTCCATACTGATTATTTACCAGGTTGCCAACCCGGACCTTAATCCGGTTAGTGCCATTAACAAAAGCATTAGAATAAAACGAGTGAGGAGCCCAGAGCCTTGCTCCCAGGTAAGTGTCATTTACCCAAACTTCGGCAAAATGATTCACCTTACCCAGATTAATTTCAATTGTATCTTTTTCAATAGCAGACAGATTTATGGTTGCAGAATAATCTACTGATCCTGTGAAATTATCGGATAATTCCGTCCAGTTGGTCCAATCGGTTAATAGTTTGCTTTTGCCTTCGGGGGTGAGCAAAGACGGATCAATTGTTACAGCAAACTCCACATTGGGCTGAGCAGAAGTATCTACGCGTACTTTCCAATCAGTAACATTCATTAATTCCAGCTTTTCATCGAATTTCAGTACAGGAGTTCCGGCCCCTGTCAGATTGGAGCCAAACTCAAGGAAATAGGCTTCATGGGGCTCAAAAGTCAAGCTTACCTGGCCACCAGCAGATGCCACGCTCTTTTTCTCACCTGTTTCGCAATTCCATATCTGAGCTTCGCCGCTTACTCCTTCTATGTAAACAACACACTTCTGTTGAACACTGTTGTTATTTGTTAACCAGAAGAAATCATTCCCATCAATTTTTCGCCTGTGCTGTAACATCGCAAATTCACCCGAAACAAACTGAACAGGTGATTTCAATCCTTCTGGTTTCGCATTTAAAGTTGTTGCAATATTAGAAACAGCCTTATAATTACTGCACGATTTCAGTTCAGTCATCAATGAAGCCATTTCAGGATCTCCCATTCCGTTTTCGACTGAGCCACGTGGTAAATTTCCCAGTGAATAAACATATCCTCCTGCTTTAGCAAAATTCACTATTTTCTGAGCATCAGGCAGTGACATTACAGCCATTTTGGGAAGCACTACTGATTTGAAATTAAAGTTTCCGTATGCCAGGTTATTACCCGATTGCGTCATTTTTTTCATATAATAATTATCTGCAATAAGATATTCAATTCTGTGTTTTGTAAGCTCCCTTATGGCATTACTGTACACTGTGTTGATATCTTTAACCTCTTGCGAATAAAGATCGTCTATATATCCTACATGTCCTGCTAATGAACTCCAGAATATTTTGTCGTTTTGTCCCAAAAGTACCATTGCACTTGCATTAGGAGAATAAAGAAGCACATCAGGATTTACCTGTCCCTGCGAATTTAAGTAGCTTGCCCTGCGAACAAAGCCGGTCCAGGTATCAAATACATTCCACCACGGATTTTGATCAAACCAATCGGGCAACCAGCCGCTGCCTTTAAAAGTTCTGGTCATAAATACTCCATGATTAATAATATGATTAAACCCATAGGCAATAGCGCAGTTAACAGCTTCTTTCATAAGTTTGGGATCAAATATGTTCATATCACCTGCGCCTAATAATTCGTTCATATACCTTTTCCCATCAAATTCGGCCACAGATTGAGCTTCCTTAGAATCGTGCGGATCGTAAATTGAACTATTCAGGGCATCATTTCCAGGCATAGAAAAAGCCCTTTGACCTTTCATGTTATCGCCCGCACAAGATGTTTCGCGTTGCAAGCTTTCTTCCCAAAAATGTCCGGTGTAATACATGTTATGTTCAGCCAGCCAATTGCTTATATTCTCATAAAACCCGGCGTAGAAATCGGAGATCACATCAAAATAATCAAACCGTGCCCTGGCGTATTTCCCGTCACTATCTTCATCCAGAATGAGCGGTAACCAGAGCCTGATATCTCTTCCGGCGGTTTTGCCTGAATAGGCCGATTCAAGTCCGTTGGTCCAGGGGATTCCATTCCCAATTCCCCAGCTTCCTTCTGTGTCGCAGAAGGCACCGGTAATAGTGGTTCCCATCTTGTCTCCAAAATGATCGACATAAGGTTGGTGGGCAATCTCAATAAATGCATCGGAAGCCCTTTTGTCCAATAAATTCAACCCGCTGGCAACCTTTTTGAAGGTGTAAATACGCCATTTGTCAGCTGATGTACCGGGAACTGTCCAGTTTACTGCCGTTCCATCACTTATAACCTGAAGTGTATTAGTAGCTATAGTAGCCTTTAAATAAGGCACTTTAGCCTGCGTCAAACCCCAAGGAGACATTCCACCCGGACCCAATACGGTTGCAAGAATCCAGGAAGTATCATCATAAGAAACTGTATTCCAGTTGGATTCACTAACTGCATGTACTTTCCACAGGCCATCTGAGCTGATTCTTTGCGTGCTGCCATCGGAGAAAGTAATCAGCAATTCACACAGCAGAGCGTCAACCCCCGTATCACCACCTCCCTCCACGGCGATTACGTTTTCACCACTGGTCAGCTTTGAGCTGACATTATATTCCTCGACGGTCCACCACGATAGATCACTTCCAACCAACTGACCGTTAACATATAGCTTATAGGAGTTATCGCAGGTAATTGTAATTTTTGCAGAAGAGATAGTTCCTGCATTACGTGCAAACTTTTTCCTGAAATAATATGCTGGCAGTGTTGCTGACTGATTCCAAATCCAACTTGCATGGACATAATCAGGAGCAGAATTATAATCCGGAAGCACACTCATTTTCCCTGCAACCGAAAAGAATGAGGTTGGTACAGCTATCGTTTGTCCCCCTGCTACATCCTGGAGCTCCCATTGCAATGAGGATCCTTCCAATTCAGGATGCTTTTGGTTCACTCTACCGGCAGCATGACCAACAGGCCACATATATTCGTCATCATAACCCATACGTCCGCCTCCCTTTACTGTTGAATTAAGTGCTTCTCCGTAGGCATCGAACCATTTTTCGCTTAACCACTCAGGCTGGGGCAAACTTTTAGTTACTACAAAATCTGCCGGACGATTAGCCACATTTGAACCACCATCCTGATAACCCAGTATCTCTGTCATGCATATTCTGCCATGAGGATACCCCGGATTTAAGCCCTGCTCAAGCATTTTGGCGGCCATGTTCCCGGGTTTCTGTGGATAGATGGCTGGATCCAAAGGCTCATCCCAGAACCAGAAAATATATGGAGCATAAAGCATATCCGGATTTTTAAAGTTCGAATTAATGCTAAACATCGATTCCGTTTTTAATTTTGCATACTCAGGAACAGACGGTTTTTCATAAGTATCAGGATCTCTGATCTCGTTCAGAGTCAAAGCATAGTTATATATCTTCAGTTCGTCAATGCAGCCTTTCAGATAGTCCCCACCGGCACTACTTCCACCAATGTATAAATCCCCCAAACCTCCTATAGAATCTATGGCTTTTGAACCCCGGTAGATACCGTTAATGTATAATTTTAAATTAGCCCCGTCATAAGACCATACAAACTGATTCCAGGCATCATTTTTAACCTGGTATTTATAATCAATCCAATTTTTTGCAAAACAGGATATATTTCCATTTAAAAAGGCTAATTCAAAAGCATTATTATTGTGACTTATCATCCTGGGCGCTCCGGTTCCGGCTCCAGCTGCGTCGGTTTTAAGCCAATACGAATAAGTAAACTCCTTTTTGTTTGAGGAGTAAATATCAGTCATCTTTAACCGGTCATCAATTCCATTGAACCTGAATGCCCCACCTCCTTTCTTAAACTCATTTTTATCAATGACTTTAGTACTTCCGAGACTAGTGAGGGTATTTATTGCTGTACTATCAGCCAGGTCAGCATCAAATGACCAATACCCTAACATCTTATCGGGTTCTTTTCCTGCTTCTCCTTCTACTTCAGCTTTTGAGAGTGCATAATTGTATATTGAAAATTCATCTATTGATGCTATTACTGACTCTCCGCCATTGCTTCCAAGTAAAAAATCTCCCGTACGGACTTGACTTGACGATGTTAAAGTAGCTCCGCTTTGAACACCATTTTTATAACAGGTCACCTCTTTCCCTGAAACCACTATTGTAACTTGAGTCCAGGTATTATTTGGCCAGCCGTTTACAAAATTCTGCCAGCTCCCATCAGCAAGAAAACTTAAATTTCCATTCAGAATACCTATTTCAAAACCTGTACTGGAAGGAGTAGAGAAGATGCGGGCAGCTCCCGGATGTGTTTGTCCTCCTACAGGAGTCTTCATCCAAAATGAATAAGTAATATCTTGTGAAGAAAACACAGGATTGGCTGCCATTCTCAGGTAGGATCCAACTCCATCTAAAACCAATGCACCTGTACCAATTTTTGCTGATGCAGCACTAATGACAGGGTTGCCATTGGCTGCCCCGGATATGTTGCCAATATCATCCGTATAATTTGTATCAAAGCTCCAATGAGCAACCTTTTTTGAAATTGTTTGATTATTGGTAAGTACAACCTTGTCTATCAGAGTTGTTGCATTAAACCAATCAGTTGCCGGATTAGCTGCTACTGCGCCATTGTGAGGTATTTCGAGGTAGACTGTTTTCATTATACCGGTATACTTCCCCCCCCAGCCCGGATCCAATGCCGCAATATCTATGGAAACAGAATTCTTTGTTGGATCAAGATCTGCGTAAGAATAAACAGGTTTATCAGCACTGTTCATAAATTGAACAAGACATTTTACCGGCAATATCGTAGGCCAGTTAACTGTTCTGTAGGATATTTCAAGATAGGGATAGTTGCCCGCATCGAATTCTTTTTCAACCTGAACTGCCGCAAACCATAATTGAGGCCCTGAGCCTGGTGAATTTTCAAAATAGGTCATTTTCAGTGCCCCATTATCCCAGGTTGCAGTTACATCGCGGCCTGCTCCCAGGTCATGCCAGCCTTGTGCATCTGTAGCATAATCCCATACAATGTCCTGTGCTTTAGTCGTTAAAGACAGTGTAAACAGGCACATCATTAAAAAAGCATTTCTTTTTTTCATTTTATTAGTATTTAGTATTAGTATTTAGTAGTAGTCTTTATAATTAAGAAGGATTCGGCCAAAACATCGACAAAAAGAACTGCTTTTCCTTCAGATTTTTTATCTCAGGCCTGTTGCCGAACGTGTTACAGTGAGCCTTCTATTCATACGGCAGCCATGTGCAGATATTTTTACCGGCCCAGCTATCCACTGAAGAGTAATCCACCATATGAATAAAGCCTTTAGTTGTCGGAACCCGAAACTGCATCCTTGTGCTTTTAGAGTTTGGGGATTCCGGCAGAACGTCAACATAGCCATCTTTTGAAATTATTGAAACAGGCTGAGTATAGTTCTGATCGATATTTTCATCTCTTGCCAGGACTACAGGCCCCCTGATCAGTGCCACGAAATTGTCTCCTTTCCGGTTGCTTCCATGAGGCGCTTCAACTATTTTGCAACGCATATCAAGGTTTAATTCAATGCGGTCACCCTTCGACCATTTGCGGTTAATTTCTGCATAAGATCCAGGAACCACCTTGATAGGATCACCGTTAACTTTTAAGACCGTGTTTTTACTCCATTCAGGTATCCTCAATTTAAGTGTGAAATCGTTTGGGTTATCAGGGGTAACTTTCACTGTGATATTTCCTGACAGGGGATAGTCTGTTTCGATTTTAAGATCAACATACAGTTTTTTTGAAATCTGAACTTTTGCCTCTCCCTGGTTATAAAGGTTTATTATAGGTCCCGATTCCGAATTCATAATGGCAACATAGGGAAGGTATGCCAACCCCATCGGTCCGTTCAGGTTACAGCAGGTAACATATACATCATCAACTATTCCTCCCCAACCTTCCTTATTGGTTTTTACACCATTGAGGAGATTTACATAACTAAATCCGTCACCTTCAGGCTTCATCGCTCCCAACAGCCCATTATAGGTATACTTCTCAATCATGTCGATGGTTGAAGGATCGCCGGTTAAGCGCAATATCTGGCTGCACAATTTAATCCAGGTTACCCCAACACAGGTTTCCATCATTCTTTTAATATCCGGATTGGTTTGCTCGAGGGCTGTGTTATCCCAGGCCTCGCCCATCACTGCAGGATGGTAAGGCTGATCTCCTCCGCCATTACCAATCAGCGTAATCTCATTATTAATAATATTGTGATAAAGGTTAAGTACAGCTGTTTTTATATGTTCGTCGCCGGTTACCCGATAGTATTCAACAAGTCCTTCGAATAATGACATCATCTCATAGGCTTTTGGATATACTCCGCCAATTTTCTCAGGAACTATATTATTACAGGCATCTTCGATAATATTATATCCTTTTGCCCCTCCTTCTTTAATAATATATTTGGCAAAATCAAGATAGTTTTGATTTCCGGTTAATGTGTAAAGCTGCATTATAGGTTCAAGGAGGGTGCTGGATTCAATGTGGTTCGGACTCCAGCCAAGATCTGTAATTCGTGTTTTAGGCGGATCCCCAACCTGTGAAATAATGCAGTTTGCCTGATCAATCATCGATTGAAGCACTTTCGGATCTTTGTTGACATTTGTGTAATATTGATTTAATGCCAGCAACACATATTTTCTTTCCCATAAATCCCCGCCGGGACCATCCGGTTGCTTATCAATTTCAGAGCAGCTGATACTTCCGTTTGCTCTTTGTGTTGATAATAAATCGGCAACCGTGGCATCCAGAATTTTCTTTAATTCCGGATCCTGTGTGTACCTGTAAAACATACAACCCGATCGGACTGCCTTGCCCCACATTTCACCCTGGGCAAAAAAAGACCTTCCTGTCCTGAATTTTTCTACAAGTGCTGCATAAGGGACTACTCCTTTGTTCCAGTGTGCAATTGAATTTTGAATGTTATTTTCCAAATAGCCATTCAGTTTTATACTACCTGCAGATAAAGGCATATATATATCCCGGACTTGCCCAAAACTTATCGTGTTTATGATAAGTAAGGATGTGAGTACAAGAGTTAGCTTTTTAAGCATATTATTGCGGTTTAGATAATTTGTTTTTAGCGTTTAAGTCCTTTTCCCGTTTTTGATAAACCAATTGATTTAATAACTTTATGCAGAAGTCTTTCTGGAATTATATACTCGCCTTTTGCTCACTGTAGCCTGGCAATATTTCGAAAGACTTATTAAATAAAGCTTACAGCTTCATGATTGTAATTCCCATCAAACCTACCACCACCTCCTGTGAAAGGGTTTCAAGTGTAATGCTTTTTAATTCCACACCCTTTCGCATTTTTAAGTTCAGTAACATAGCCCTGCAGTTTTCACCCAATTGTACTCTTTGAGGCAACTCACCAGGTAAACAGAATTTATCCTTTTCATCAGTGTAATCCTGACCTCCGATGGGGCATAAACTCCAGAAATTTATTGGAGGAATAAGTTCCAGAGAATCTGTTTGCCCGTCGGAGTAGTTAAGCCTGATTACTGCATTAGCAATCTGGCACTGCATCATATTGGTTGACCCACAGACCAGGAAATATACAGCATCACCTTTACTATTGACCGGAAAATCAATTTTCGCAGGATAATTATCCCACAAGGAAGTAAATGCGATGTTTTTAAATCCCCAAACCGGGTTCCACAGGAATGGTATTTTCTGAGGAGTAATAAGACGGCTTTGGTTATACAGCATTGTTTTCACACTATCTGTATTAATTACAGGTGGCACCAGATTCCAATAGAGATGCGTCCAGGGTGAATAGCCATCAGATCCCAGCCGTGCAGAAACAGTATTGGGGCGAGGGGTCAGATACAGCTGGTAATAAATTCTTGCGACATTTGCATTAAACATCGAACTGATATCAATAATTTTCCAGCCTGCATTTGCAGGGATTTCATCAACAAACCGAGCCTGCTTTTTGGTTTCACCAATGGGATCGTTCACTTTGATCCTGAATACCCGCCATTGATGCGCCTTACCTACAATTACTTCTGCAACTATAGTATGAAACCCCGGATTTTTAGAAAGAGTGGCTGTAATGATTCCATTTTTATTTTCTTCATTTTCAAGAACACCCTGGGGATCTTCATATCCAATAATTTGCGCATCCTTTGCCGTAAAGCGGATTACTTCTCCAATATTTCCTGCAATAGTTACCGGTGAATAATAGGGCAACTGCTTACTCGTTTCTATAATCACTTCTGCCTTAGCCGTTTCTACAAGATCAATCTTAACAACGCTTCCGCCAACACCGGGAAGCAACTCCCATTGTACTTTTTTTCCGTTAACACTCACATTTTCAATCCCTTTACATTGAACCGGCAAAAGCAGTTCAAGGTTTGCCGCACGGGCTAATCTGCAAGAATACATGATTCTGTTTCCACTGCGGTTGAAGGCCATTTTCACATCAGGCAGTTCAATAGAGGCATTGCTCCAGTCGGTCGGGAACCGGGGTGAAATATTGACTTTCCCATTTGGATAATCAGGTTTAAAACCGAACAGTCCGGCAACCAGTGCCCGGGTGAAAGTATGCACACAATCGCCAAAGTCAACGCCGCCCTGGACACCTCCAAGATTCCCGGGGGATTTGTGATTAAAAGCACTGGTCATAAAGGTGCCGCGCATAATATCCCAGCCATCGTTGGGCAAGCCTGCCTGAAAATAGCTAAGTGCCAGGTGGTAATTATCTCCAGGCCAAAGTTCGCGCACAGAGAACCTTCCCGGCATCCAGCCAGAAGTCCAGACTCTTCTCCCTCCTGCAGGCATACGGTCATTCTGAAGAGCCCATTCTGAATAATAAACTGATTCAACAGCCTGCTGTTTTGAAGTTAATCCGGCATCAATGGGAAGAAAAATGCTGTAAAGCCATGGATCTTTGTGCAAACGTTTGTTCCCTCCCTCCTCTATATAAGCACCTGAATGACCTTTATCCTTAATCCATAGTTTTTTGAAAAAGGACTTTTTGATTTTTTCAAGCATTTGGGCATGGTAAGTTTCTGCTTCTTTGTCCCTTGCCCTGCGGGCCATATCCCTGGCAGCAAGATGTCCGCGATATGCATAAGAAGTTTCTTCTGCAGTTCCACCTCCATTATACCATTGTGAATCTGTAGGCCAGGTATTGAGATAGCTTGTGTAAATACCGTCGTGATCAGGATCGAAACAGTCGCGCATCCAGGTTAGGTGCAACTCGAGAGCAGGACGAAGTATCTTTTCCAGGTCGGGGTCGGCAGAAAAGCGCCACTCTTCGATTACCTGGTCAAAAAACTGCGTCTGCATGTCGTAGAATTGTTGATCCTTATCAATTCTCCCAGCTCCATAAAATCTTGAATCTGGGTGCTGTCCTGTCAGCAATAATGCCGGATCAGGTTTTGCCTCTGTTTTGTCTGACTCTGTGATTTGCGCACCGATATAGAATTCAGCTTCACGTTGAACCCTCTCATGCCAGCCATACATTGATCCGCCAAATAGGGTGCGCCAGCCAGGAAATCGCACATTATACTGCATTGCACCATGCACAAATACCGGCGGATACCAGGTGCCGTCAACAGCTGCTACCGAAGCCTGCGCAACAGCATTAAGATATGGATCGGGAGTATTGATTTTTAATCTGTCCCCGAAAGCATCTGTACGCTTTAATCCTTCTGAAAATGCATTTTCAGGATTCTTAATCATGGATAAATCAGGATTACCAGCCTCATTAAAAGATTCGAAAGCCCAATAGACCGGCTTCCCTTTTTCAAGTACAACCCTTCCGTTCAGGATAGGCAAATCAATGGTTTTTGACTGCCCAGATAAACTGCTGTTATTCCAGGTTGAGGCGTCGCTGATGCTACGATTTGTTAAAAAACTACAGCTTCCGGCAACGGAAAATAGTTTCTTTTGATTTGTTGTGCCGTCTGCAAAACTCACAAAACTAAACTCAGCAGTAGTATCGATCACATTGTTTTTGCATTCTTCGGGCTTAAACCCATATAGTACAAGTTCGGGATGAACCATCACATCAAATGTTGATGACAAATTCTGTCCGGTAAACCATTTTGCACCTCCAAAAGCCCATATCAACTTATCTCCGTCAATTGCACCTTCTGCTGTTGCCCGAACAGACATGCCGGTCCCCGTAGCCATCGGTACTATTTCCAAATTCACTTTCAGCCCGGGAAATTCCTTATCACCAATCTGCCAGCTCATCTTTCCCGGACGATAGGCAGATGTTATCTGATCACATTCCTGCAGCCATTTCACTTTCCCGTTTCGTTCGATGGCCATCAAGAAAGTACCATACAGATAATGATCCTTAGCCAAGCGGGCTATCGGTTTATCGCCGGTAAGGATAAATGCGTCGGTGTTGTTAATGTATAGCGGCCGGTTATTATAGTATCCAGGATTATGCCCGACAATCGCTCCGTCAATAGCTTCATACCTGGATTTCTGCGAGCCATTTACCTGCCCGTTGGATAAGACTGGAATAAAAACAATAGAATACAATAAAAACAGAAATGTTAGTATTTTAATGTTACGACATCTTGTTGCAGTTGTTTTCATGTTTTACAATTGAAATGGTTTTCAGAAATTATTAATTACTACAATCATTTAACTTTCAGGCTTACAGGCCCTTTCAAACCTGAAAAAGAAAGGGATTCCGATAAATATCTGCCGAATGAATCTATTCCGGGTTTCATATCATAGTTATTGTTTACAAGGTTGCCGACACGGATGCGGATAGTGATTGATCCCTTTTTAAGAGCACTGGTTGTAAAATTATGGGGAGGCCATAATTTAGTTCCGAGGTCCTCATTATTTACCCACACCTGGGCAAAATGATATACTTCACCCAAATCGATTATGACTTCACCTGGTGTTTCATCAAGCATAAATGTTTTAGTGTAATCAAGCAGACCGCTGAAATTACCGGGCACTTCATTCCATTTATCCCATAAACTCAGGTTTCGTTTAATGCCATTCCCAATAAGGCTATCAGAGACTTTAGCTGGAAATTCAAGCTTTGGCTGAACATCCGGGTCTATAGATATTTTCCATTCACCATCAAGAGTAAGAAGGATGTTCTCTTCTTTGACCATTACCGGCATGCTCACTGAAGACTTCATTGGCTTTTCCGGATCGATAACGAGCCAGTATGCCTCATTGGGTTTGAAACTGATACCAAGCCGTGAATCACCACCCTTTTTATCCGAAGCAATTTCTTTAATTTCGCCAGTCTCACAATCCCAAATAGAAGCAAGGCCTTGTATGCCTGTGATTTCCACTTCGCTTTTCCTGTATTCATCGCTATTATTTGCCAGCCAGAAGAAGTGACGCCCATCGGCGTAGCGATGTTTCTGTACCATGTCAAATTCACCGGAGATAAAATTTATCCGGGATTTTAGTTTGGTCGATGGATCTTTCATTTCGGCAATGATGCCATCTTTTATATGCTTAAAACCAGGCTGCCGTTCCAGCTCTTTCATCAGTTTTAATATTTTCCGGTCATTCATTCCGTTGTCTGTTGAACCTGTGGGCAGTTCTCCCAGCGCATAAACTATTCCCCCGGCTTTTGCAAAATCCACCAGTTTCTCAGCAACATTAACAGGCATTACTACCATCGGTGGAATTACAACTGTCTTAAAGTGAAAATCACCATACTGCAACTCCTCGCCATTCAGTTTCATCAAGTTCATATAATGTCCGTCGGCTATGAGGTATTCGATGCGATATTTATACATCTGACGCATCGCTTCACTATAGATGTGATTTATTTCCTGCACTTTTTTGTCGTACATGTTATCAAGCAAATTCACATTTCCTGAAGGCGGTCCCCATATTTCTTCCGGATTACCCGAAAGTACCCAGGCACTTGACAAGGGATTAAGCAACAGAACGTCGGGGGCAACATTGCCCTGAGAATTTATGTAGCTTGTCCGCCGGACAAAATCAGTCCAAACATGTATATAGGGCCACATAGGAAGTTCATCGTAATAGTCTGGCACCCAGACATTACCTTTTTGCTGGCGAGCCATGAACAATGCATGTAAAACAATGTGACTGGCACCCATAGCTACTGTTGAATTGATACCTGTTTTGAAATTTTTCATAGTCAGGTCTCCCCAACCACCGGCACCCATAAATTCACATTCTAAACGACGGCTTTCGAAAGCAGCTACTGAGTGGCTTTCCGCTAAATCATGCGGATCAAAAATCTTTAGTGTTAAGGCATCTGTTCCAGGCATTGAAAAACGTCGCTGCATTTTCATCAGATCACCCACACCACTGGTAATCCATTGCAAACTCTCCTCCCAGAAATTCGATACATAATACAAACCTTTTTTTTGTAAGTAGTCGTTGACCTCGCCAAAATAACTGGTGTAGAGTTCAGTTACTGTTTCCAGATAATCAAAACGGGCCTTGGCAAATTTTCCTTCAGCATCTTTATCAATCAGTAAAGGCATCATAATACGAATGTCGTTACCTGTTGAATCTCTATATCGAACAGGCAATTGAGTTGACCAAGGAAGAACTCCAAAACCACCCTCATTATCACAGATAGCACCTGGAATTACGGAGTTCATATATTCACCCAATTTATCAAAATAGGGTTTGTGTGCAATCTCAATAAATGCTGAAGCCAGGTGTTCATCCAGGTAATTGACTGAGCCGCCATCTTTTCGGGTAAAGCTATATACTCTCCAAGAGTCTCCTTTCGGAGCTGTCCAGGTAAAGGTTTTTCCTTCGCCTATTAACTTTAAACTTGAACTCTTAATCTCCGTTTCAAAATAAGGAGACTTAGCTAAACTTTTATTCACAGGCATTGCAGTCCTGTATATCATATTTATATAAAAATCACTTTCACTTTGACTTTCTCCATTTTTATATGAATTTCCTCCGGGATACACATCGCCACTTCTATACCACCAGCCCAATTCTCCTGCGATAAGACCTTCTTCTGGTATCAGCGCAATATATAACCTGGTTCCGCCTGGAAAAACCTCAGGAATTTCCAGAGTGGGTCTGTCATATTCATGTAATCCGGGGCTAAAATATTTCTTAGAAATAAGCCTTCCATCAGGACCATTAACCCGGGCTTCAAGCGTAAAACCTGTTTTTGTTTCACCGAACCAGCATGTCGTCATAACAGAAATCTCTTTTAGCCAGGGTTTTTCAACCGTAATCGTCTGTCCCAGGGAATTCTTTTTATACATATCTTCTACTACCAGGCCTGAAGGAACAAATGCCTCTTTGCTGGAAGCATAAATAAACTCATCTTTACCTGTTTTTTTCGAAGTTTTGGCCACTACGGTGAAGAACGATTCAGGTAAATCCACACTTTCTCCTCCCTGTACATCAATCACTGAAAAGTCCAGGTTCGAGTTGTGTAGTTCAGGATGTTGTTTTATTACACGCCCGTTTGCCCGCCCACTGGGCCACATAAACTCATCTGCATAAGTCACATAAGCATTCGCGGCTTTTGTAATTTCGACAACATCTTTTAATGCATCGAACCATTCCTGCGAAAGCCATTCTTTATCCGGTAAACTTGGATGCGGCTCCATCGCTTTTTCAAGGCCGGGAGTTGTCGACAGCAAATCCGCCATAGAGGTATGGGCAAAAATATACCCCGGATTAAACTTTTGCTTCACTATCTCATGCGTCATACTGCGGATCTTTTCCCGATTAAGGGGTTCATCCCAGAACCAATACAGGAAAGGGGCATAAATCATGTCCGGATTGCCAAAATTATCCTGAAGCGATTTATACTTGTCCGATTGCAGTTTTCCCCAGTTGGTAGTTGACTGAGCATTAGCTGTAAAAAAAATAAAATTAAATAAGCAAATAAACATTACTGCCCTTGTCCATTTTGCGGCTTTACATATCTGATTAAACAATTCCTTTAAACACATCGCTTATTATTTTTTTTGAATATTCATGAATCTATAACTCAATATCCCAAACCTCAACTGAGCTTACTTCTGCACTCCCCGCTTCAGAGAAAAGATCAATTCCAAGGCTGTTTTTTGAAGGAAAAACGCGGGTAATACCGGCAGCAGCACCTTCATTTACAAATACTTCTATAACTGACTTGTCTAAAAAAACTTCTATTACCAGCGGTTCTTTATCCGACAACTCAACCTGGCCTCTTTCAAACCTGTCATTTTTGTAAATTGCACCCTCAGCACTGCCATGAGTTCTGTCGACCATAATTCGTTTTTCTTCCGTATCATAATAAATCCTGGTGAACTCCTTTCCGTCATCTGATTTCCTTACAATTACCCCCAGTTTTATTGCATCGTATCCAGGTTCAAAAACCACGCGTAACTTCACGCAATCGCCTTTCAGATTTTTTAATACATTTTTGTCTGACGGAGTTAGCTTCATTCCCCCAAAATTTCTATGATTGTGTAGTAGCGACAGATGTTCATTAACCGGGTTGAACCGTAACCGGTTATCTTCCCCCATCGTAACTTGCCGGGGCATTGTTTGCACCCCATGCCAGCCTGCATCATCGGTCCTGCCGCACCAGGACAAAGCAAATTGAATATATCTGCCCTTTTCATCCTTGAATGTCTGTGGGGCCCAGCTTTCATTAAAAATATCCAGATCCGCCTGGTATTCAGGTGTGAATCTGTAATTTTCATATCTGCCAACCATATATACAGGGCGACGTGCAGCAGCAATCTTTCCATTGATACTGTATAACTTGTTATAACTCAAAATGTATTTCCCATTACCAATAAGGTAAAAACTTGGGCACTCAAATAGTTCGCCCTCAGCGCCGGGCTCAATTGTTCCCTGGTACAAGGGCCCTTGATACTCCCAATCTACCAGATCTTCAGAACTATATAAAAGAATGGCTCCCCCGATTTTGGTACTTGAAGCCAATGCCATAAAAACACGGTTTCCTTCTTTCCAGGTATAAGGATCGCGAAACCCGCCACCAGATAACCCTTCGGGGCGTTGAGCTATAATAGGATTATTTTTATATTGCTCCCAAATGTTTAAATCATCATCTTTTGAAAAGGCAATACAGGGGACTTCCAGGTACTTACCGGAGAGACCGGTAAAAAAAGCTACCGGCCTATCATTGAAAATAACTGTTGAACCGGAGTAACATTGCTTCCAGGGATCTTCAGGGGATATAGCCACTGCCTGCTCCTTCCAATGAAATAAATCCTTACTTGTAAAGTGTCCCCAATGAGTATTGGAAACCGAATCATTGAGAGGGCGGTGATTTTGATAAAACAAATGATATACCCCTTTGTACTGGATCAGCCCATTCGGGTCACCCATAGCATAAACGGGAGGGGTAGCATGATATACAGGGCGCTGATAATCGCTGTTAACCCGCTTGCGCAGCATTTCTTCTTCTTTACTTATGGTAATGCCCTTTTTTAAGTTAATGGAACATCCAAAAGCAAATAAACAGCATAGCAAATAAACAGAATTTAATTTCATGACGCTTTATTTGCTTAGTGGAAAAAATTATTTTTTATCATGTCAAACCATTTATTATGAACGAAAAGAAAGGCAGTGTTTTTGCATTTTATTCAGGCTTTTCAGGAGTATATAAATCCCTGTAATACCCAAGCCTTTCTCTGAGTTGGCCAAGAATAGAAACGCACTCCTGGTTTGCTATTAAATTACTGGTTTCGTAAGGATCTTTTTTAATATTGAACAGCTGTTCAACAACCGGATCTTCATTACAGAATACTATGTATTTCCATTCATCTGTTCTTACAGCTTCGCTTGGAACTATCGGAACAACCTTAGCGCCAAGATCTTTTGCAGTCCATGTGTGTTCATAATACCAGTCTTTCCGCCAACCCGTTTTATTCCCTGACAATAATTTCCTGATATCCATTCCCTGCATTTCATCAGGAGCTTTTATACCAGCATAAGAGAGAAATGTTGGAGCATAATCAACATTCAGAACCATCTCTTCAACAGTTTTTCCCCTTTTCTCTGAGGGTGCACGGGGATCATAAATAATCAGGGGAACACGTATGGATTCCTCGTAAGGCAACCATTTCCCCCAGAAGCCGTGCTCTCCCAGGAAAGCCCCGTTATCTGAAGAAAATACTATTATAGTATTATCATCCACCCCGGCATCGGAAAGTATTTCCCTCAATCTCCCTATTGCGATATCAATCCCGGTTACAAGCCGATAATGCTTTCGTATTTCGTTTTCCAACAAACCTTTTGTACTCAGCATGCGTCTTGCATGATCAGCCGCCATTGATTTTTGAAGGAATTCCGGTTGCTGCAAAGCATTTTCAAGATTAGCTGTAGGTGCAACAGGAATGCTGTCTGCTTTATAGAAATCCTGTACTTCAAGAGGATAATCAGACCATGGGTCTTTAGGCGCCCTGAAAGAAATCTGCAGAAAGAAAGGTTTGTCCTTATCCCTCGAATCCAGGAATGTTTTCAACTTTAGTGGAGCTACTTCAATATCGGTGTGTATCGGGTCAGCCATTCCGCTGAAACCAGTACGGGGAAACGACGACTCCCAGGGAGTACCGGGAACACAGTTACATCGTATCTCACTTTTGTGCTGCATCCCATCATTGGTAACAAAACTGCAGTTACGCTCATGCCAGTAATTCCCGTGCCATCTGTCTCCGCCCCAGTAATCATAAAGATTCATTCCCATCCGAAATCCGTCTTCCCCTGCGCCTACATCCCATTTTCCGATATACCCTGTAAAATAGCCCTTGTCTTTGAGTATTGCAGGTAAAGTTGCATCCCAATTCCGGGGAGTCGCAATAGCGGTTACATTATCTGCGCCACCTGACCTGGAGCGGGAATATATGCCAGTCTGAATAACTGCACGGCTGGCGCAGCATACAGAGAACGTGACAAAAGAATTACTGAATTTTACTCCTTCTCCTGCCAATCTGTCTATTTCAGGTGTGGCTATCACAGTATTTCCATAACATCCCTGCGAATCCCATCTTTGGTCATCGCTCAGCAGAAACAAAATGTTTGGCCGACGATTTGTACCAGGGTGTTTGGATTGCTCAGAGTCAGCATAATTCCCAGGCCGAGGATAAAAAACAACTTTATCCCGGGCAAGCAGTCCATTTGCCAGTAATAAACAGATGAAAAGGATTATAAAGTTTATTCTTGTTCCTTTCATTCCTTTATTTAATTTGTAACCAATCAGTCTTATCAATAGGTATTTTTGCCAGTAGAGTAGAGCGGGAAGGATAAAAGCACCTTCCCTGCCCCCTCGTCAAACCGTACGTGCGGTTTTCCCGCATACGGCTTTCCTATAAACTTCTTCATTTGCATTCACAAGCGAACCTTTTGTAGTACAAAT
>CAIRMR010000008.1 GCA_903879715.1 uncultured Bacteroidales bacterium | reverse complement strand
TTTTTATATTCTACCAATATTCAGTCCCTCTGGGACTGTCCCGTTAGGGACAATATGTTGGTATACTTAACAAGAGATGTGAAATACCAGAAACATATCGTCCCTGACGGGACTTCTGGGAGCGAATGTTTTTATATTCTGCCAATATTCAGTCCCTCTGGGACTGTCCCGTTAGGGACAATATGTTGGTAGACAAAGAGATAATAATTTTTGGAAGTCCCGTCAGGGACGAGATGTTTGTTATAGAACCATTTTGTAAGTATTTTCTTAATTAATTTTAGGTAACTAATCAGCTCCATTAAAGCGTGACAAACAAACATATGCCACAGATTTACTCATGGATTTCTTATTTTCAAAGGTATTCACTTCGGCAGGCTCAGAAAACCGATATGATATTTGGTTAAGTGCCGTCAGGTATGCTATAATCAACATTTACAGGTTTAAAGATATATCTTTCATCAAAATCAATCTCAAACGCCTTTAACATATCATAATATTCTTCAATAAAGGTTTTTCTTTTATGGTGATTAGTTTGATTAATAATATATTGAATAATTGTTGGCACTTCGGATTTGCTGTATGAAAACGCACCATATCCTTCCTGCCATGAAAACTTGCCCAGAACCAACTTTTTGTCGTTGATCCATTTTGACGAACTGCCTTTGACATCTTGCATTAAATCAGCTATGGATTGTGATGGCCTTAAACCAAACAAAATATGGATATGATCAGGCATTCCATTAATAGATAAAAGTTTGTGATTGTTACTTTGCACAATTCCACTGATGTATTTATAAAGTTCTTCCTTCCATGAATTACGGATAATACATTCCCGGTTTTGTACTGCAAAGACTGCCTGTATGTGAATCTGGGTGTAGGTATTTGCCATGATTAATTTTATATTACGTCCCTAACGGGACTTTTTACAAATATAACCAATATCTGTCTACCAACATATTGTCCCTGACGGGACTAATTATATAGGATTCTTCAGCTTTTAATCCTGATTCATTTAATTATCTGCCTCTCTAGGGCTGTTATAATGTCTGTTATGTGTAATGTAAAACCAACCTGGCGCATCGGCCACATGCACAGCTTTTGAATAAAATAAGTAATTGTGAGTTATTCTTGTTCTTAAATCCCGGAAAGGTTAACCCTGTCGCCTTTCGCCTTGTCGCCTCTGCCCCAATCCCCAAAACCTAAGTCCTAACCCCTTAATTATAAAAATTAATATCCAGATTTAATATAAGCCTGAAATAAAGCCCATAGTTTAGTATAATCCGGAATAGCATAACCAGTATAATGGCACCCGCTATCCATATAACAGGCTGTTCAGCTTTCAGACGCTGGTTTACTTTACGCTTTTTGATTATTTGCGGACGGCTCCTGGAATTGAAGATGGGAGGAACAATCGCAAATACTAATGTTGCCAGGTTTATGATATCGTAATCGAAGATATTTTCATGTTGCGTAATATTTTTTGTGATTTTCAGCAATGTCATAATAATAGTTCCCAGGAACCATGGGACGATGAGCCTGCTGAGCACAAATTTGTACCTGCTGTATTTCCATGAACCCGAACGTGAGGTTTCGGGCATGAAACGAACGACATTCCAACTCAGAGCTATGATCATACTGATAAAGACCAGGGAAAGGATCATCCGCAGAGCTATACTCATAAATAACCAGTCGATTACATAGCCAAAACCTTCGAGGGTGATGGCTCCCCCTACAAAAGCACCGAAAAACATCATCATGGATATCAGGTAAAGCCACACAAGAAACATGCGTAAATGAGAGCCAAAGCGTACCTTCATTTTTAAAATAAACCTAAGCATAATCCACACTACCAAGGCCATGAACGGACCGGCCAGGGTGATGATAATTATCTTCTCAGGCGACCATTTCAGGGAATCACTTCCTTCGGGAAACATGACTTCGTAATAATAAAGTACTGAATCAATCCGGAAGAAAGACGCAGTTACCATTACAGCCAACTGGTAAAAAAACCAGGAGATCTGGTAAGCTACCATAAACATGGCCGTTGAGGTAAGTGCAGGCTTGATATAAGCCGTCCACGGGACCTTTTTCTCAGGAACAGGTAAACTGTTATCCACATTCTCAAGGGCGGAAGGAAGGCTGAAGCCGCTTTTTTTTCTTGAAAAATTTAATTTACGCTTTAAAAAGCTTTTCCATTTGCGAAACCGATTCCGGTGAATGTGTTTCCTATGGTGATGATGCCGTTGGCCTTTATTTGGTGTTGGCTCGTTTACCGTATGAACTTCCTTGGATGATTGTAACTCGTTTATATTCTGAGATATAGCATCTGCATTGTGCTCAGGTAACCTTCTCCGGCTTTGCCTGTGATGCGCAGAATGTGATTTTTTTTTCTTAAAAATCCCAAAGTAAATCTGGTTCAGAAACCGTTTTAGTCTGGATAGGATGCTGGCTTCACTCTGTAATTTCCGGCGTGATCTGTTTTTTTGAGGAATAATTCCAGGGTCAGGACGGGATAATGAATCCTGCGAAGTGCTTATGTGTACTTGCTCTGCGGTACTGGCCAGGGAAGCCTTAACTTCTTCCGTTGTTAAGAAAACTATATCCGACGGTGGTTTTTGAAAACGGCGTTTTCGAATTTTCAAACCAAGGAGGATAGTATTTATCCATTTTTTAAACCAATGGCCTGCTTTTTTCTTATGACGGTGTTTGCTGAGCGGCATTTCTACGTTACTAGGGTTTTCTTTACAAATCTAAACTTTTTTGCTTACAATCTTAAATTTATTGTATTGTTTGTATTAATAAGGGATTTCATGTGTTATTTTTTTGATTTTTTACGGGTCACATGGAAGTCGCCTTGAAAAATAATCATCGCTCTGTAAGACAATTTATGGTCATGGCTCGTTTCATGTGTTATAATTTATTAATTCATTGCTTATTTTCAGCGGTATTAATGCTTGCTTCGCAGGTATTTTTTACGGGTCACACGGAACTCCATGACAAAATAATATCATCCGCCTGTAAGACAAAATTGGCTGATTTTGTCATGTTCGTTTCATGTGTAATTAATTTATTAATGCATTGCTTATTTTCAGCGGTATTAATGCTTGCTTCGCAGGTGTTTTTTAAAGTTCAGATGGAATTATTAACAGCTTGCTTATTTTTACGGGTGTTAATGAGAACGCTTTGTTATTCGCTTCGCTCATGAGACCGCTTCGCTAAGTTCGCTAGTTACTCACATCTTGCTTGTTTTTAAAGGTGTTCACTTCGGCAAGCGTTCGGCTGAGCTCACGCCGAAGTCTCAGTGCAACGCGTGAGCTAAAGGTTCGCCAGATTGATCTTAATATCATCTCCGCTTGGTGATTTATTCCAATCATGGCTATTTCATTACTTTAGCAGCTGTCTTGTTTACTTTGATTTTGGGTATTTCAACAGGTTTATCGGAAAATATAAATTGAGTATACTATTAAATAATTCTGAATGACCAATTTGTAGTTGTGTTTTTTGAACTTCTTTCGGAGCCTGATCGGCAAGAATCGCATACCTTTGTAGATAAGGGAAGTTCCCTTCCTGTGTTCTGATAGGTATAGGAACAGGGGTTTTAGAACTTTGGATGCGACAGTATTTCAATCTCTTTCCTTACTATCTTTAAAATGCAAAATGAAGCTATATTTCTTTAAAATTTTATCTTTGTTTATTCTTGTGTCTTTCCGGGAAATCATAAAATTCCCTTTTCTGAAAATAACTTTTATAAAACGAATAATATGCATATTGCAATAGGTATTGATATCGGAGGATCACATATAAGCTGTGGCGCGGTTAATCTGAAGCTTAATCAGCTCATTCCTGGAACCTGCTTTGAAGCTAAGGTTGATAACAAGGCTTCGGCTGACGACATTCTGAATTCCTGGACAGGAGCAATTATACAATCGATAGAGGTTGTAGGTACAACGCAGATAGCCGGGATTGGTTTTGCGATGCCCGGACCGTTCGATTATGTGAATGGGATAGGTCTTTTTGAAGGGAATAATGAAAAATATCCTGAACTCTATGGCGTTAACATTGTAACTGAAATCCGCTCCCGTCTGCAAATAGCTGACACTATTCCAATCCGCTTTATTAATGACGCAACGGCATTTGCTGTTTCGGAAGCATGGATAGGAGTGGGGCAAGGCACTTCCCGACTGATTGCGCTTACGCTTGGAACGGGTTTTGGTTCCGCCTTTATTTCTGATGGAATTCCTGTACTCGAAGGCGATACTGTTCCCGAATATGGCTGCGTTTGGCATCTTCCATTTAAAGATGGTATTTCCGATGATTATTTCTCTACCCGATGGTTCGAAAAATCCTATTTTAGCCTTACCGGAAAGCGTGTAAATGGTGTTAAAGAAATTTCGGAGTTAGTTGATACCGATGCTTTTGCACGTGAATTGCTGATCGGGTATGGAACCAATATGGGCGATTTCCTGGCACCCTGGATCAGAAAATTTAATGCAGGTCAAATTGTGATCGGCGGAAATATTACAGGAGCTTTCGACAAATTCGGGAAATACCTTTTACAATCTCTTTCAAATCACCATATTGATTGCGGTGTCTCACTTTCCGTCCTGAAGGAAAATGCCGCCATCATTGGTGCTGCCCGCCTTATCGACGAAGATTTCTTTGGTAAAATAGAACCCTTGTTGGTAAAAATGTAATTGAATATCAAAAGATTATCCCAATGGCTTAAGGTAATTCATGCTTTCGTAAAAATTAAACTTGTAGTATTATCCAATAATTTCTTTGGTCGATATCTCTCACATTAAAAATATGGATGGAGGAAAGGAACATTTTTTTGTATCAAACAAAATTCCTTCTGTGTTTTTAAATTAACTTTGTACAAACACATAATTTACATAATTTAAAAAACTTTTTATATGTCAAAACGTATCTTTTTTTTAACCGGATTATCCCTCATGCTGCTTATGCTGGCTTCCTGCAATGATTGTATGGAAGGTAACGGTAAGATGGCAAAACGTACGGCCCGATTTACTGAAATAACGGCTATAAATCTTTCGTTGAACGCTGATGTTATATTGGTTGATGATTCAACAGGCACTGTTATAATTGAAGGTGAAAGCAATATTATTGAAGCCATTCTGCTGGAGCAGAAGGGTACAAAATTGCGCATTACATCTGAGCCTTGTTTTTCTTCAAATAAGCCTATCACCATTACTATTCCTATGAAAACTGTATCTGATCTGCAGATCAATGGTTCGGGTAGTATAAAATCAACAAATAAAATGTCCTCTTCCGACCTGGAATTGGGGATTAATGGCTCCGGTGATATTGATATTGATGTTAATGCGGCCAATGTGCTGAGCAAAATTAACGGGTCGGGAAATATCATTCTGAAAGGTGCCGCGCAACGTCATAAAGTCGAAGTTAATGGATCAGGTAGTTTGGAAGCCGAAAATTTCCCGACAGGCAATGTTGCAATTACCGTTAATGGATCGGGTGATTGCAAAGTATTTGCAACTACCGCGTTGGGAATCAAAATCAGGGGAAGCGGAAGTGTTTATTATAGTGGTGCTCCTGATATCTCTTCCGATATCAAAGGTTCCGGTTCATTGGAGAAACTAAAATAAGTGATTTTACTTTCTGATTATTATCTTGCCAGGCTGCAATTTCACAGCCTGGTTTTTTATGATGATTCCGGAAAATATTTCCCCTGGTAAAAATAAATTCCTTTTGTTTTCGTTACTTTTGCAGCCTCCTGATTCCATAATTTACTCCTAATAGCAATTTTGTGAAAAAATCTCTATTCGAAACTATATGTATCATCGCTATTGGTTTGATTTTCAGTATGCAAACATTTGCTCAATCAGGAAAGCTGGTTGCATATGACTTCCTTAGTCTTACAAAATCTGCACGCGAAGCCGCATTAGGGAGTAATTTTCTGGCTATTCATGATAATGATCTGAGCCTGGCATTGGCAAATCCTTCCCTGATTTCGCCACAAATGAACCATACAATATCTTTAAATTTTGTTGATCATTTTGCTGGAACCAGTTCAGGTTTCGCCAGTTATGGCTTCAATTTAAATAAACTGGGGAACTTTGCCGCTGCCATGCAATATTACAGTTATGGTAAATCGGATAAGACTGACGAATATGGTGAAAACCTCGGTCAGTTCAGTGCCGGGGAATATGCTTTTAATCTGGGTTGGGGACGTATGCTTGATTCTGTTTTTTCAATCGGAGCAAATGTAAAGTTTATTTATTCGGGACTCGAAACCTATAATTCTGTTGGAATGGCTGTTGATGTTGCCGGTAGTTACATTCCGAATGAAACTTTTTGTGCGTCAATTCTTTTGAGGAATATAGGAAGGCAATTAACAACGTATTCATCCGCGGGAGTTGAACCATTGCCTTTTGAGATTCAGGCAGGTCTTTCAAAGAAACTTGCACACGTGCCTTTCAGGTATTCCATTCTTCTTCAGCATCTTGAAAAATGGGATCTCTCTTATGCCGATCCCAATGCTGCTGTTGACGCGTTTACCGGTGAAGTGGCTAAAGAGTCGGGTATTGATGCTTTTACTAAAAATACAATGCGCCATATTGTTATCGGAGGTGAATTTATTCCGGCTAAATTTCTGAGTTTCAGGGTAGGATATAATTATCTGCGCCGCCAGGAGATGAAAGTGATTTCCCGTCCCGGTTCGGTTGGTTTCTCATGGGGAATAGGACTTAAAGTTTCAAAATTCAGTTTCAGTTATTCGCGAGCTGCGTATCACTTATCGGGTTCTCCCAATTTTATCTCCATAGCCACCAACCTGGGTGACTGGGGTAAGAGGTAATACAAACTAAAGGATTACTAACCCCTAATCCCTAAAACCTAATCCCTTTTTCCTTACTTTCGCACCTTATCTGAAAGACTTCAATGCAGGTTACTATTGATCCCGGTTCCGGATTTTGTTTTGGTGTTGACCGTGCTATCCAATTGGCAATGGCCGAACTGGAAACTGGAAATCCGGTATATTGCCTTGGCGAAATGGTTCACAACAAGGTGCAGATGGATCAATTAAAGGCTAAAGGGCTGAAGGTTATTACAGTAGCTGATTTACCACAATTAAAGGTCCAAAAGCTTATGGTCAGGGCACATGGTGAGCCACCTGAGACTTTTCAATTGATGAAAGACCTTGGTATTACAACACTTGATGCCACCTGCCCGATAGTAACCAAACTTCAGCGAAAAATCAACACAGTCTTTACAGCCGGCTTGCCTTTTGATTCACAGGTTGTTATTTATGGTAAATCCGGGCATGCCGAAGTTGCCGGGCTGAATGGAAATGCAGGGAATGGAGCAATCATTGTTAGCAATGAAATGGATTTTGAAAAAATTGATTTCTCTAAACCAATACAGCTTTTTTCGCAGACTACCATGGATGCTGAAGGCTATAGGATACTTGGAGCGGCTATAAAACATCGAATGACTGAAATCGGGAATACGGATCTGGTGATTCACAAGAGTGTTTGCCGGCAGGTTTCCGGACGTTCACCTGCATTGCGATCATTTGCGGCCGAACATGACGTGATTATTTTTATAGGTGGCAATAACAGCGCCAACGGAGCTTATCTTTTTAGTGTATGTAAATCCATTAATGAAAATAGTTTTTATATCAGTCATATAGAAGATATTGATATCAAGTGGTTTCAAAAATCAAAATCTGTTGGTATAACCGGTGCTACATCAACTCCGGCCTGGTTAATTGAAGAGGTAGCAGCGTTTATAAAGGAATTATAGTTTTATTAATTGTTGTTATACTCTCTCCCGGGCAAATTATCATTCCCTGCTGTTATCACTAACATATTGGCAGGAATGACGAAACAGGAAAATCGAAAGATTTTCTAATCCTTGAAACAATTAAGAAGTTTATTGGAATATTGTATACTTGGGTATACAAAAAGAAAAACCGTTCAACGGCTTACAGGGACGGGCCATTTTATCTCTCAGGAAACAACTGCTATGACTCAGCCGGTTTATCTCCACTTTCCCCCGGGTTCAGTCGTAATTTCCGGTAATGAATTTTCATGGCTACCCCGGCCAAAAGGGAAACACTCCCAAGCATAATCAATACCAGGAGATAATTACCCAGATAATTGAAAAAATAAGCGAAAGCAATATAAACTACACTGATCACAAAAAGAATTACAGTTGTTTGAAGGTGTGTGAAACCCAGATCCAGGAGCACATGGTGAATATGACGATGATCAGCTTTAAATGGGCTTCCTCCACGGTATATCCTGATAGAGAAAACCCTCAGGGTATCAAAAAGCGGAACAATAAGAACTGCAATAGAAAAAGCAGGACCAGCAATAAAATAGGGTTTAATCGAAGGCATACTGTTCATTTCGTTGAACCTGAAAACCAAAACCGTCATAGCAAAACCCAGAAGCAAAGATCCCGTATCGCCCATAAATATCTTATTCACCTTTCCAAAAGTGTTATAAATAAAAAATGGTATCAGTGCGCCTGAAATAGTAAAGGCAAATATAGCGTACTCCCATTCGTGGATTACAAGAAAATAACTGCCAAAAACAGAACTTCCCAATAAAGCTATGGATGATGCAAGTCCATCAACTCCGTCAATAAGGTTTAGCGCATTGATTATAACTATTCCAACAAATAAAGAAATGACAAGACTTTCAATATAACTCAACTCATTTATGCCAAATATACCTTGCAGATTGTTGATTTTTACATCACCGATTACAATAAGAATAGTCAATGCGATTATTTCTGCAACCAGTTTTTTCCAGGCCCCGATATTTATGATATCATCTTTCATTCCAACAAAGAAAATCAATGTTAAGCCGGCTAAGATTGGCGGTAGTGACGTTAAACTGCTTGATACCTGTCCGCCATTCAATCCGCAGGTGTTTATTAAAATCAAACTTACCATAATGATGCTGAAATATATACCTAAACCTCCCATGGTCGGAATTGAAGTATCATGGCTTGTCCGTTGATTGGGGACATCAAAGAAATTATTTTGCCTGGCGATGCGTATAATTATTGGAATGACATACAAATTCAGAATAATGGCAAGAATAAATGCAGTAGCAATTCGATATTCAGGTTGAAATAAATGAAAATAAAAACTCTCAATTGAGCCCATAAAGTAAAATATTATTGATTAAATGGACAGCAAATTCTGTAACCTTGTTTCATGTGTTATTATTTATTTTTTTACGGGTCACATGGAACTCCATGACAAAATAATATCATCCGCCTGTGAGTCAAAATTAGCTGATTTTGTCATGTTCGTTTCATCTGATAGTAATTTGATTCTTAAAGGTCAGATGGAATACGCCATGATGAACCTAATTATCATCTTTGGTTGGTGTTTTCCATACATGGCTAATTGATGCTGTATACTTGTGGTTTGAAAAGGTATTCCTGGTTTCATTTTAAATGTATCTGATAATACGCAAAATTAACTGTTTTATTGTGTTTTAATACCGATTATTTAGCTAAAAATGATAGATAACTTTCATGGCAGGCTAACGTATTGGAAGTGAGAAAGGTGAATTGGACTCTCATTTTGAAAATCCCAATTCACCCTTAAGTTTCTTGATAATCAGACAGAAAAAAATAATTGAGATCAATTCATTGTTAGTGCAATTTTACGAATTAATAAGAGAATTTAAATTTTTTAGTGAGGCTTAGAATGAATTTGTTTTAATCAACGAAATCTGCAACCCCAGGTTATTTCCGTACATCTTGCCTACATCAAATCCAGCTTTTAAACTTAAATCAAGACCCCATGGAAGTTTATTACTGATATAAGTTTGAATAAGAATGGAATGTTGTGGTTTTTTCGGATGAAAGGAAGATGTATTTGTGCCGAAATTTTGATAATATGTATAGAAGATGTTATACGAAATACTTTTTATTATGCCTTCTATTCCGAAATGATGCCCTGTTACTTTATTATTTCTCATATATTCACCCTGACCATCAACCGCAATAATCGGAGAGGTTATAAAAGGAGTTCCTAACGTCATGTACTTGTATGTCCAGCCGAACTGATAAATCCCGTTATTGAAATAATTATCGTTTCCTCCGGTCTGGTAATATTCTCCTCCTGGTATAGGATATGTATACGCTACTCCGTCAAGTATCCATAATTCCGGAATTGATCCACTCTGGTCGGTTGTATTTATAAATTCGTAAACAATGCCATTAATCAGCTTGTTTTTATCCTTTGTATGCAGGTAAAACCCCCATAAGCCGTCTTTAATGTTATTATAGGCTTTTCCACTGCCATCTTCAAAAATTGTTTGCCAGTAAAGGCCCATTTTAAAATTGTGCAAATCTGCATCAATACCAAAGTTACGAGAGCCTATGTGATTACCTAGTGAATTTAACGAATCGGCTTCCGGAGCACCACGACCTCCCCCTTTCGCAAGAAAGACTTTTGCAAAATCTTTCAATGAATTCGGTAATTGTAATCCGTCCGTAGTTTTTCCACCCCATTGTGCAAAATGATGGAACCCAAAATGGACATGCACCGGAAGTGTGCCGCCAAACTGAATATATCCAAATTTGTGGTGCAGCCACGAATTGTTTACGACATGTTCATCACCAAACCAACCGTGCGAGATTCCTCCCTTGAATTCCAGTAAGCCGAATGTAAATGGTACTTTTGTATAATTCGGTACCATTATGGATACCTTTGGCATCGGCTTGGCATTTCCTGACCACAGAAGTCCTCCGCTCGAAAGACTGCTGTCCTGATTTCCAAATGTTTCCTCCATGCTTCCTGCCTGGATATTCACGAAATACAATTTTAATCTCAGGTATGCCTGGTGTACATACAATTCGTTTTTGTTACTGTACCTGTTTATCAGTTCAAATTTGTAATCGTAATCAATATTTTTCTTTGATAAACTTCGGTGAACCCCTGCTTTGACCCATCCATTAAATTTATCAGGTGTAAGTAATCCATACTGATTTGATAACAACCAGAATGGAGTTTGAGTGCCTGTCGAAAATGATGCTCCTGTTTCAAGAGAATAATCTGGCATCTTCAAGCCTTGCGAAAAAGCAGATGACGAAATCAGTATAATAGCCCAAAATACAACTATATATTGAATGGATACTCTTTTATGTACAGCCATTACTTTTAGGAAAGGGACAGAAATTCTTCTTAATCGGCACCAGATTAAAATAATTCTTCCAGTAATTTAAGATTCTTATTGAAATCGAATTTTGTTGAAATCTTAATCCTGGCCTGATCTCCCATTTCTTTTCGGAGCGCCGCGTTATTAATCAGGAGAGTAACTTTTTCGGCCATAGTTTTCACATCTTTATAAGGCACAAGGAAGCCTGTTACCCCATCATCAATCATCTCGGGCATGCTGCTGATATTAAACGCTACCACGGGCCTGGCAGATGCCATAGCTTCAAGTAAGGCATTCGAACAACCTTCGCTAAAGGACGGGAAAACAAAAATGTCAATTTCCCTGTAAAAGTCACTTGTGTCATTCAGAAATTCTACAAAAATAATTGAGTCTTCAACTTTTAGCTTTTTTGCGTACTCTTCAAGTTGATGCCGCATTTTACCAATTCCAACTATTTTTATCAGAAAATCATATTGAAATTCCTTGAGAATGGCAGCCAATTCAACCAGGTGTTTTTGCCCTTTTCCTTCAATCAGGCGCCCCACATTTCCAATGATGACAGGTGAACCATTGATTCTCTTATGGTCAGCCAAAGTATCTGCCAAATTGATTCCATTGTAAATTATGTGGATATCGGATGATTTTATAAGGAAACTGTTCCTTACCAGTAAACTCCTTTTCACTTCTTCCGAATTTGCAATCACTTTAGTAACTATTCTCTTAAAATAAAACCGGTTTATTAAATTATTCTTGATTGGGTTTGCAAGTCCACGCCGGTATATAATTTGCCTGACCCCGGCAAGTTTAGCGGCCAGGCCGGCTGCCTTTAAATCCTGAGAAAGACCCAACACTATTATATCAACATGGTGTTTTTTAAAGATGCGATATAAATTTAATATTTTCAGGGGATTGAGATAACTCAGGTTAACCAGCTTGACAGGAGCAATCAGGAGAGCTTTGTTTTTAAGGTTATTAAATAATTCACTCGAAGGATTTGTGCAAACAATAATCTGATACTTATTACAGGATAAATTTGTTCCTGTTTCCTGTATCCATTTCTCACCACCACCCCAGGATGTGCTGCTATTAAAAAGACAAATAGTTTGAGACTTATTCATTAAATTTAATTTAAAATGGATCGGGTTTAAAAATATTCTTTTATAAATTCAATACAGATATTATAAATTATTCTGATTCCCTCAGGAGAACTTACCTGGACACGATAAGCTGATATGCAAGAATTTTAATAGATAAAAATGGCTTCACTCAACATGAAACCCATACTAATTGGATTATTTTAATTCGGCAGGTTTTTCAGGTAGATCTTTAAAAACAGTATATACCAGGTTACTTTCAGGGGATACAATAATCCATGCTGTCAGGAAAATAAGCATAAGATCCGTATAAAAAGAAAGATGTTCCTGGTACCAAAGTTCAAGTTCGCCTTTGTGAGGTAATATGTGTTTAGCGTAAAATTCGTGGGGAGGCATGCTGGCATTTGATAATAGTCCTTCTTCATCCCGGAAAACTATTGAACCAATTCCGGTGAGACCTGGTTTTACATTGTAAATGATTGCCTTTACATGGTCGGGATATGGATCAAATGTTTTATCAACCAAGGGTCTTGGGCCGACGATACTCATATCTCCTTTGAGAATATTTACAATCTGCGGCAATTCATTGATTTTGGTTTTTCGTATAAAGCCCCCCATTGGCAATACTCTCGGGTCTTTTCTTGTGGTATGTAATCCTCCTGCCAGGCTTGGGCTTGCTTTTAGCATGGTAGCAAATTTCCAGATGTCGAATGGTTTATTTTTATACCCTATACGTTTTTGAAAGTAGAAAACATAATGCTCTCCGGTTAATAGCAGCCCTATGATAACCGGAATCATGAAAGGAGTAATTATTGTTAACGCGATAAAAGCCAGTAAGAAGTCGAAAATGCGTTTGAAAAAATGTTTATACATAATTGTTGTGTTGACCTACATCTTTGAATCCAGCCCTTTTCCTGTTTCGATGTGTTCGAAATTTGGTAAGTAGTTTTTTAATATTCCGACAATGGCTGCCTTGTTAATATTTTTTGAGTTAAACAAATTTTTCAGATTAGTAAATATCTCATCAATTTCTTTAACATCTCTTTTAGTGGAGTTTTTAATTACTCCCAGGTTAATGAAGGAGTCGTTATCCAGAACTTCTTTCTCTGTATAAAATTCTTCAAAGGATTTTTCGCCCGAAGTGTCAGAACCAAAGAAATAAATGGGGTATGAGGTTGACGTTGCATTAAGCAACAACGCTTTTTGTTTGGCTTGTTCTTCGGACTGGCATATATCGGCGGTTAATTCCAGGGTTTTCAACAAATCCAATGCAATCTGATCAAACGGGATCATGTCGGTGTCTTCATCCAGTTTGGGGAAGAAAATATCGCCTGATTCTCCCATAATAGAAGCTATGAGACATAATTCGCCTGATTCCTGCGGGGAAACAAAGAACCTGCGAATGCCGAGGGGGCACGACCAGGGTTGTTGTTTATTAAAGCGTTCCAGGAAACCTAAAGGCAAACTGCCATTTGAAAATGCTACATTAGCAAAACGTGCTGTTTTAATCGGTAACTTATCCGAATATGCCATGATCATTTCTTCCATCAGCTTTTTGCTGGCTCCCATAATATTGACCGGATTGGCTGCTTTATCTGTAGAAACGCAGAAAAAATGTTCGGGCGGCGACTGAAGCAATAAATCCAATAATTTACGGGCTCTAAGCACATTATTTTCAATCATGGCTTCGATTGAGAAAATATCTTTCTCACTTCGAACGTGTTTGTGTGCCGCAAAATTAGCAACAATCTCAAAAGGGCCATGGTGATGAAATATTTTTTCAAAAACATTGTCACCAAAGTTAACCGGGTAGGTGATAAATTCAGCTGGTATGTTGTAATCGGGAGAACTTCTTAAATCGCGAACCAATTCTGTTAAGCCATTTTCGTTGATATCGATTACTACCAGTTTAGCAATGTTAAATTTTAAGATGGCTTTGATGTAGGAAGAACCAATAGTTCCTGCGCCACCAATAACCATTACTTTTTTATTGTTAATCCGTTGGTTTAAAGTTGTTTGATATTTATTAAAATCAGGCTGTAGGAGACTTTCTTTCCTAAATGTTACATGATTTTTAATAAATGATTCAAGATTAAAATTTAATTGCATAGATCAAAGCATTTACTTTTTGAATGAATCGAGTGTTTTTCGCATTCCCTCTAGAGCTGAAATTGGCATTTTATCAATCCCCAAAGCAATTTTTAATTTTTGATTAGAAACAACATATGTCTCTGTAAGCTTCTTCAATCGTTCACTGTTAAGTGGCAAATGTAGAAAATCCCCTACAAGGGAAAGGGCTTTTATTAATCGTACTGGAACAAGCCAGATTTTTGTTTTTTTATTCTGTGAAATTGCCATTAACTGAATAAGTTCATTAGTCGAAAGAGCGTCGTCGTCTGCAAGCTGGTAGATTCCGGGTGCTATGTCACGCCCAATAATCTCACTGATTACAAAACTGACATTGTCGATCGATGTAAATGATCTGCTATTATTAAATAATCCTAAAGGCCATGGAAATCCTTTTTGAACCAGTTTGTAGAGAAGGTTCAGATTTCCCCTGTTGCCCGAACCATGTATCATGCAAGGCCGAAGGATATATGTTTTTTTATCCCCGGGTAATTTTTTTTTCAAAATGTACTTTTCGGCAAGCATTTTGCTTTCGCCATAGGGTCCTTTGGGATTGGGAATCATATCTTCAGTCAGAAATTCCGCTTCAACCTGATCAGCAACTGCTTTTACTGAACTGAAAAAAATGAACTTTTTAGCATTCGTTGTAATGAACCAATCAAATATTTTTTTTGTTAATCCGGTGTTGATATCAAAATATTCCTGCGAATTGGTTTGTTTTTTTGTATCGTGTGCTTTCCCTGCCAAATGAATAATCAGATCAACTGAAGGGATTTTATTCAATTCATCCCATTCAAAGGTTTTGATTACTCCTTCCACTTGTGGCGAAATTATATCCAGACCATATAGGGTATGCTGTGATTTGAGACCTGCAATTAAATTACTCCCCACAAAGCCATGGATACCGGTAATTAAAACAGTCTTATTCATAAAGTGCAAATGTTCTTTCAATTACCATCTCCAGCGAAAATTCATTTTCTGCCTTTATCCGAGAAGCTCTTCCCATTTTTTTCAATAGTATCCGATCTTCAATTAATTCTATCATCTTTTGCGCTAATAGTATAGAATCGCCAACAGGAACCAGAAAACCATTGATGCCTTCATCAACACATTCCCTGCAGCCGGTTGTATCTGTGGTGATAATGGCTAAGCCTGTTGCAGCAGCTTCAATTAAAGATTTTGGCAAACCTTCTCTGTATGATGGAAAGACCATTACATCTGAATTCTGCAATAATTCTGCAATATCATTTCTTTGTCCCAGCCATTCAATTCCGGTTCCATTAAGTTCTTTTCTGAGTTCAAGTTCAGTATAGGAGGCATGATTTTCTTTATCTATATCTCCTGCCAAAATAAATTTTGCACCAGGATACTTGGTACGGACAATTTTTGACGCATTAATATACTCTGAAATGCCTTTATCTTTTAACATGCGGGAAGTCAGGATAAAACCGGCAGTTTTTCTGTATTTTCTTTCCGATGGTTTGAAAATGTCAATATCAACACCGGCCCCTTTGATCAGAACTAGTTTATTCCCCTGATCAAACTCAAGATTTTGAAAGAGTAGCAGATCATCGGGATTTTGAAATATAAACGTAAAACCTCTCTTTTTAAACGCATACTTCATCAAAGCATAGATTATCCTTTGTGATTTGGTTTTCCGTTCCGCAGTAAAATTATACCCCAATCCACTTATTGCATTAATAATCTTAGATTTCTGAACAAAGCGGGATGCAATAGAACTGTAAATCGAAACTTTTAATGTCACATTGTGGATTACTGTTGGATGTACTATTTTTACTATCTTAATGAGTTTTATTATAGAAATAAATTCGTTTAATAAATTGGTTCCTGATCTGTCAATTTTTAGTTCATACAGATGAAATCCTAACGTCTCTAGTTCTTCAAATCTTCCCGTATTGGTCGTAGCAATTGAAACTTCAAAGCCTCTTTTTTTTGCCTCAATTGCTAATGGCAGCCGGTGCGAAATAAAAAACCAGTCGACATTAACTACAAAGAGAATTCTAGGTGAAAGCATAGATATATTTTAGAAGTTAACTTATTTCTGTATCTATAATAGAAGAGATACAAATGCAAATTAAAATTGAAATTATGGATTTTGCTGATAATACAAATAGACCAGTGATTTTATCTGAATATGGGTTGCGTTTGAAAAACTCTAAAAGGAAATTATAATAGAGGCTATCCTATTTTCCTTTTTATAAAATATAGAAATTGAAATACTTTATCGAGTATAGATAAAGTCTTGACAAATTTCAAATCTATGCTTTCAAATGAGATAAATAGCGCTTGGTTTTGTTGAATAAATTTCCCGAAAGTATTAATATCTTCAAGATTCATTGTATTTGGATGAAAGCAAAATGTCCAGTATCCTGGAATTTTAATATTCCTGAAATATCCAAACTGCTGAGGAAAAAAGATTATTTCGCCTCTTTTATAGGGTGTTCGTGCAAATGTATCGCTGATTTTTCTGATTTCAGTCTTGTTTACCAACGCTTTAAGTGTATTTTCGTCAAAAGTATGGCTTGGGGCGAAAAAGTATTCCGGTGTTAAATTATGTTTCTGTAAAACTGATAATCCTTTTTCAATTTTATCTTCCTGATTTTTCAGCGATACACCCGCAAATTCGGATCTTTTATGTACCGGATTAATGCCCCCATCAGTGGATAAGCACAGATGATCATATCCATGTAAAGCAATAGTCCATCCTTTTTCCTGCCACGCGCTGGCTTTCTCCCAAAAAGAGGGGTCTGCCTTATCTATTTCCAACTCCGCATCCTTGTTTTCAGGAATAATACCTACTATTGGTTTAATGCTGTATTTATCCAGCATTATTTCTATCTTGTCCCATTTTGCTTTGTCCATAGTCGGGCAAGCATCATCCAAACGTAATAAATAGTTTATTGCGTTTTTCATGCGGATTTAAATAGTTTCAATATTAGGTAATAGAGTGGTGAATATAAGTTTGCTTGTTCGATTAATTCTCCACCTAACGACTCTTTAAATTTATTTATGCCCAGTAAACTTTTATCGTCACTTCCCACCGAAATCCCCCCCCAATCGTAGATTTCAAAGCTTTCGGCCTTAAATCTTTTCAAATCCATATAATGAAGATATTTATTGGACCGGGCTATCATATTGCTATCCAGATTATCCGAAAAACGAAGGGTCGCGCTGTGTAATAATCGCACTTTTTTTAAATCAGAATCGATTAAATAGGAATGAACTGCAGTAATTAATCCATTTATTGCGATTGAAGTCAGAACCAGGTTCGATCCAAACGCGTTAAGACTTTCATTCGTTTGACAGGTCAGGCCTTTTTGAATAGCAAAATCATTAAAAATGGATAGAAAAACATCCGGCTTTTCATTATAGGTATATGTACTGTCCTCTTTTTCTGTTCTTCTTAACTCATTCCGGATTGTTGCGCTAAACTTTTTAAATATATCTTCTATAGGCTGAGTCAGATTTGTCTGAAGAGTAAATGATTTTTCTTTTATAAATACAAAAGGTGATTTTATATGACAATCAACTTGCTTATACATTGTAATTGAAAGGAAATCTCTCAATCTGATAATTTCAGGAAACCATTTTTGAGTAGCTTTTAGAAAGGATTGTTTTTTTTTAATAATAATCATGCTAATGCTTAAATATAAATTTTCTTTTTTTAATGAATCCTGAACCCACTAACATTCATTATTCTTGGTAATATAGAAATCCTCTAACCATTTGGATGATGTTTTTACGTCATATCCTGCTGACTGAACCTGTAAAAGCGTATCCGTACGTTCATATTTATTGTCCAATTTCAGAATTTTATCAGCCCAAACCCCGGGATTCTCTGATAATGAAATGAACTTCACCAAATCAGTAACTGCTGATTCTTTTGGTATGGTATCGGATGCAAAACAATGCAGTCCTGCACTTTGTGCTTCAATTAAAGACATACCAAGCCCCTCAATAAGAGAAGGGAAAAGGTAAATATCCATTGCCTGTAAATAATCAGGAACATTTTGAACCAAACCTGTCAGGATTACCGAATCAGCAAATCCCAGGGCGGAAATCTTTTCCTGGATTTTTACGCGTAAATCTCCATCACCTACCAGCATTAATACGGAATCAGGATTTATTTCATGTATTGATTTGAAAACATCTAAAATAAAACCATGATTTTTTACCCTGTTAAACCTACCTACATGTCCTATAACTATTTTAGAATCAATATTGTACTGTTTCCTAATTTGCGATCGGATTGCTGGATTGTACACATATGATTGCGCATCTATTGCATTTTTCAGAAGATAACAATTACGGTTCCCGAAAAACCATTTTCCGTAAAGGAAGTTTGCCGCTTCCACGCTGCAGGCAAAATAATTGTTTGAGACAGATTTCAAAGGAAATTTTAAAATCCATTTCAGCAATCTTTTGATGCCAATTGACCCATTATTATGTGAATGACTAATTCTAACGGGAATATTATTCTTTTTTGCTATATACAATGGCAATGCGCTAACCGCACTCATGTGAGCATGAACAATTTTATAGTCGGTATGCTCTTTAAAAAACCTGTCAACATCAGCTAAATATTGGAAAGGTGCTGATATGCTTATAGGCGACATCCGGAAAACGTTTCCACCGAGTTTCACTATCTCATCTTCATAATCACATTTTTCAGGTGAAGTTAGCAGGAAGTCAAACTGAATATTATCTCTGTTTATGTTTCGGTAAAAGTTCATAAGCACTGTTTCGATACCTCCACTATTCATACTCTGCACGATATGCAAAACTCTCAATGTATCTTTCATTACAATGTTATGATTGCTTTTGTCTCAATTTTAATAATTTTTTTACTGCAAATAAGGACAATAGCTGATATTCATTTCTTTTCTAATACCGTTGAACCGAAGGGCATAATCTTTATACCCATTTTGTCATTTCATTTAATTGCGGGGAATAATTTTGAACGATGTTATATTAACAGTTAAACTAAAATAAACGTTGGCCTATCAGACTTTAGACCAATAAAATTCTATATGTTAATAATAGTTTTAAACTGAACAAACGTCTTTTCTACCGTTTCTTTATGTAAAAAAAGATATACTAAATATATGCCCAGGTAGGATGTGAATCCGATTAAAGGATCGAGAAACCAGGTGGTTAATACAAATACTATAACTAAAACAGATTCCACTATCCAATATTTTGTAATCTTTGCCTGCATTAATTTGGCGACATAATGTTCTGCAATAAAACCTCGTACAGCAACAGAAACTACCATAGCTACTATTACGGCTTCAACTTTATGTAGCATATAGGCGCCAATCAGGCAGAGAATAGTACTAATCAGCAGGGAAACAGCATTAATTAAAAGAAGTTGCTTTTCTTTCCGAAATACTTTCAGATACGTGATGGTAAGCACCTGCATTTTACCATCAAAAGCTGCCAGGGGCAAAAACAGAATTAAGTAACGCAAACTTTCCTGATATTGAGGCAACCATAGACCAACCAAATAATTGAGAGGTACATAAAATAAGAAAATGGAAGAAAGGAAAATGCTTAAGAAATCGCGTGAGAACAAATAGACCTGTCTCTGGGTTTGAACCGAAGCCTGTCTTAAAGCTGGAAATAAAACCATGCTAACCTGTGAAATAAACAATAAAAAAAACATCGTTAAGGAAATGGATAATGAATATTTCCCAAAAGTCTCAATACCCCATACTCTGTCAACTACAAATTGTCCCACACCTAATATTAACATGCTTGCGATGTTGGATATTGTTAATTTTATCCCTACTGCCATATTGGCAAAGAATTCTGAAATTGTGGTTTTAAACGCAATTAATTTAACAAATATAATACGATGTCCAATTACAACTGAGTATATAAGCGACACTATACCGGAGAACAAAAACAAAAGTATATAAATATGATAATTATTATTCCTGTATAACAATAATATAAGAACACTGATCAGAAATGAAAATCTTTGTATGATTACAGATAATGAATATTTGCGGACAAGGTTTGATGCCTGGAAGATCCATCCGATATAGTTATTTAAATTGCTGGTAAACAGGAAAATTCCTGTGCAGATAATTACGAATTCCCTGTTTTCGTTAACTACATTAAACCAGGCATATAAAATTATTGCCAAAGAAATCATTAACTGCACAAAGAAAGATAGCCAAAACTGTGCCCCCAGCAAAGGACGATTAAGCTGATTATACTCTATCCCTCCATATCGCAGATATATTCCGTCATTTAGTCCAAAATGAAAAAAGCCCACATAACCAGCGTAAAACAAAAAAAGCTGCCAATATCCAAACTGTTCAACATTCAACAGTTTAGGTACTAACAACGACATGGTAATACTCAACAGCAACGAAATTCCCTGCGCCGAAAAAGCATAGAACAAATCGTTTAATACACGTTTATTCTTATTGATTGAGATTTGCATAGGTAACAATATAGATCTAAACTGCTTTCATTGTGAATTTTTTCAGTGAAAAGAAATAAAAAATAAAACAAATAACAGGTATCTCATAAAAAGGGAGGTGAATCAGGTATATTTCAAACCATCCAAAAAATAACATTGCAGCCCAATAAAAATAGGTGATTGTCAGGAACAGATTCTTTTGAATCGCGGCATAAATAAACATTAGGTAATGAAGGAAACCCGCAATTAAAGAGGTTAATATTGCTCCAAACCATCCCTCATAAATATATAATGTTCCAAAAAAAGTTTTAACATTAGTTTCATTAAAATCACCGTTGCCCCCAATTTCAGCCCACATATCACTAACTACACCTTTTGTCTCTGCCTTTGTAAATACATTAATGACATTTACGATTGGATTTATAACATACAAATTATCTACATTAATTGGCATATTAGATGCAATATGGCCACTGAAGCCTAGAACTCCGGAAAAAAAATAATAGATAAACCTATCTATTGTCTGAACCAATTCGAAATTTTCCCCAAATAATATCATATAAGGAAGGGAAAAGAGAATAAATGATAAAAAGAGAAATGCAGTTAGTTTGGTTAGACTAAGTTTAATAAATCCATGCTGCTTTAAGATTAAAAATGCGGTGATTAATGGTATAAAAAACCAACTTTTTACACCATATATTAAAGCGAACAATAAAATTAACAGAATGAGAACTGTTGATTTAATTTTATTGACTTTCCCCAAAACATTCCACATTGAAACCACATAAATAATTAGGAGAACAGACATAATGATACTGACATGTCCAACCAGTCCTTTGCCACCAAATTCTTCATCTTCAAGATTCGAAAGAGAAAAACTTCCTAATGTACTCCTCAGTTGAACAAACATGAAAATTAGAAACAAAATAGTAAGAATATCTATAAAACGAGATTTTAAGTGCCCAATATCTAAAGAGAATTCCACCTTTTTAAGGTTTTGATGTGATATAAAAGGAAGTGCAAAAAGCATACCACCTGTATAGAAAAAAAACAAACCAATTATCCATACCCATAATAAGACCGGAGTCAAATGAATATATCCAAATAAAGGAGCAATAATTTCGCAAAGTAAAACAACAATGCAAAAGGGTATGGCAAGAATAGAAACAGGTGTAAATAGTGTTCCAAATAATCTTTTTTCGATTTTCAGGAATATAAATACCTCAACATATAAAATAAAAATAGCTATGAATGTCATATTCTATATAATGACAATTTAAAATTTAGAAACTAAAATCATATATCTTAAATAAAGGGTTCCTTTTAGTGTTGATCGCCGTAAATTGTGGTTCATCAGTAACCTGAGCTTCGCAAAGATGTTTTTTTTGTATGTGATTATATCATTTAGTACTGTTACCAATTCGGTACTTAAAAAGGTTGAATAACCTTTTAATAAATTATTAGCTAATCCATTATAAAAATCATTGCCGTTTTCTGTTACAATCTTATACTGAACCCAGACTTTTCGTCGCACACCGCCATATATGTTTTCGCTATGCTGGCGGTATAAAATATAGGAATCATTATCATAAGTAACTTTTCCAAGTAAGAAACCAATTAATGGTATCCAGAAGTCATGAGGATAATTGGCCGGGTAGTCATAATTTAATATTTGATTTCGCAATGTCTTGTTAAAAACCATAGTACATCCATGGGCAAAGCCTAAAACCAATGCCATTGTTTGGTTTAGAGGTAATATTCTTTTCGCTGCATGCAACAATGATAGATAATTTAATCGGCTATCTACAATTGTCAAATTGGAATAATACATTTTTGAGATGTGGCTGTCCGGAGATTGTAATTTCGATACAGCAACTTCTAATTTCATATCCATCCAAACATCATCCTGGTCAGCAAAAGCATAATAATCGAAATCGCCGGATGCTTTTAAGAGAAGTTTAAAGCTTTCCTTAAAACCAACATTTTCTCCTTTGAGAAGTTCAATGTTGTCATATTTAGATTGATATTCTGCAATAATTGCGCATGTATTATCCGTTGAACCATCATCCCGAATCAATAAATTAACAGAGATGTTTTTTTGTGAAATGATGCTGTCAAGTTGTTCACTCAGATAAGTTTCTCCATTGAAAGTGGACATTAGAACCTGAACCCGATTATTTGTATTCATATGGTTGTCCAGTCTAATCAGTTATTTTGTTCATTCGAAAATTGTAATAATGTATTTATTTCTGTGCTTCATTGTATTGAAGTTCAGGCATGTAATGAGTGCTTAAATGGATATTTACAGGAGTTGTCTTTAAAAGAGTATTGAAAGCACATTAAAAGTTTAAGTGTCAATTATTGACTCATCAGAGAAAAATAAAACCTTCGGATAAGCAACCAGCCTACTGTTAAAAAGCCCACCAGGAAACCACCGAAAACCAAGCCTTTCAATTTTCCGATTTTTTCTTTTTTCAGGGGATAAATCGGGCTGTCAATAACCTGGATTAATGGTGTCTCCTTTTGTAGGGTGACTTTTGATATTTCCAGGTTTTTGATCACTTCGCCATAGGCGGCACCAGTGACCTGCAAATCAACCTGTTTCCTGGTCCTGCCGGCCATCACAACAGCCCTTGACGAACTGAGGTTCTGATCAGTAAGATTAGCTATACCATAGGTTGCGGATGTAATGATACCGGCAAGCGAATCGGACCGGGATTGTAATATGTCTACGTTTTGTTTTAATCTCTTTGTTTTAGTCTCGATATAGAATTCAGAAACATTATTGTTCAGTTCTTCAAGGAATTCCTTAGAGAATAATTCGTTTGTTGTTTTACAAGTAGATACTATCATACTAAGCTTTTTATTTGGCTTGCTAATACTGATAACATTCTCAACTAAATCTTTGTAGACAGCTCCAACAATACTATCCTCAGTTCGCGAAAAACCGGATGGGTTGCAGCCTGGTAAAAAATGTATATTTGTAAGGGACGGTTCTTTGCTCCATCCTTCGCGAATTTCGGTAAAATTCAGGTAATGTTCGAGAAGAGTGGTATTTTTCCCGTCGATCAATACCGCTGATAGCAAAGCACCTTCAACCATCTTTCGCGATTTCATCAGTTCAATTATATTATCAGAAGAAAACATGCTTTCCCCACCACCCAAATCAATACCAACCATGGATGCCAATCCTGAATAACTTCCCAGCGGACTGCTTTTTTCATTTTCAACCACGAAGGATAACATAGCAATATATCTCGGCTTGGTCAAAAAAGAAATTGTTAGCCCGATTGCTCCGCCCATAAGCCCGGCAATAAGAATAACTTTCCATTTGCTCCAGAGGAACTGCCAGAGTTTTTTAAAGTCAAGAATCAATTCTTTTAAAGATACTTCGTCGGATTTGATATTTGGAGTTTTTTCTGCCACAGTATTTATTTTGTTGATTGATAACTTGTTATAAGTAAATGTCCTTAGATGGCTTGCCCGTTTTATGACTCTTAATCTATACAGGAAAAGATTAGAGTATCACTTGTTGGCTGGTATATGGTGAAGGGAATCAAATCAAAAAAAGAAACAAATTCCTTATTTCATAACGCTATAAAGCAAGATTGCTATTGTGGCAACTGATGAAAACGCGCTGATAAGTATAGCTGTACGTTCGGAACCGGAAAGTTGGGTTTTCTTTTTAGCCATCTCAGGGATGTAGATATCAGAACCCGCAACTATATCAGGGTAAGATTTAAAGCCCAGGAAAGATTTTGTGCTTTTTATATTATTATTCGGGTAAATAACATAGGCCCGGGTTTTATTGGCATTTTCGGAAAAACCGCCCGCTGAGTAAACATAATCTTTAAATGATTTTCCTTTTTTAAACGGGATACGGCTGGGAAATAAGACTTGCCCGTTTATACTTACAGTTTGCAACTCTTTTGGGATAGATAAAACATCGCCTTCTTCAAGAATAAGGTCCCATTCCGAATTTGGATTTGACAAGGCTAAATCCAGCTGAATACCAACGAGATTAGATTTTTCAGTGATAAGCTCTTTCTTTTGCGTAGTTGTCAGAGTGTCTTTGCTGACTTTGGACAGGGTGGAAATAGCAAGTTGTTCTTTATATGCAACTTCGGTGCTTGGTTTACCTTTTCTATCTAAGGTAGCTCCTGGTTGAAATGCAGCTCCTGTTAATCCGCCAGCACGTCTTACCAGGGTAGAGATGCGCTCGTTGCTATTCTCAAGGGTATAGTCTCCAGGGAAGGCAACTTCGCCTTTAATTGTAACGTGTACCTGGTATTTATATCCAGGAAGTGGTTTAACAAATACTTCATCAAAAGGTTGTAATACCAGGGTATCATTTACCGGCATTATAGTGTATGAGAATACCTGAGCGGTAAACGAGTTTTTATCGAACACATTTGCGTCTTTAATCCGGCGTGATATTTCAAGTTCGGTTCCGGCATTTTCTTTCAGCCCTCCGGCCATATATATGATATCACTCACATGCATATTCTCCGAATAATTGAATGTTCCTGGCTTCAGTACTTCGCCCCGTATTAATATTGTGTAAGGTTCTTTGATTAAATGTTTGGAAAAAACGACCAGTGAATCTTCTTTTTGCAAAAAAATGTTCTCAGCGCCGTTCAGAACTTTTTGAAGGCTTACTGATTGAATTCCCGGAGTAAGATCCTTTCCTTTCCTGAATAAGGTGGATTTATGCAGATAAGCATCTTCTGTAAGTCCGTCAGCTTTACTTACCAGGTCAGCCACAGTCATTCCTTCCGTCATCGAATAGGCTCCGGGGCGAAATACAGATCCTGTTATACTGACACGATTTGTATACCTGGCAAGTATTTTTCCGATGGTGCAGCTATCTCCGTTACCAGGTTTAAAAGTTGAATAATCAGCCAGATTTACGTCAATGATCTGTTTTTCACGTTCCGTATTCCTGATCACATTGATTGTCATCTTGTAAGCCTCGCTGGTGAAGCCTCCTGCATATCCTAACATACTTAGCAGGTTATCACTTTCAACTGCTTCAAATATCAACGGTCGTTTTATTTCCCCGGCCAGCCACACTCTTGATTTGTAAGGGTTTACTTTTATAATATCCTGATCTTTGAGGTTGAGATCACCAGATCTGTCGCCTTTCATTAAAAAATCGTAGACATCGATAGTCGAAATTACTTTATTGTCACGTACCAACTGTATATCACGATAGGATCCATTTTTACCAGGTCCACCTGAAGAATAAAGTGCTGCGTAAACCGTTGAAAGAGAAGATAATGTGTATGAGCCAGGTGCCATCACTTCACCGATGACCATCACTTTTATACTTCGGATATTACCAAGGGTGATGTTTATGGAGGTATTTCCGGATTTGATATTTGAAAATCCGTGATTAGCTAAGTATTCTGAAATCCTGCTTTTAGCCTGCTCAATGGTAAGCCCGTTAACAGAAATAGGCCCGACATTAGGTATACGAATATTTCCATCAGGAGTTACTTTCAATTTGTAAGTACCTTCTGAATAACCATAAATGTCGATGATTACCTGGTCACCTGTAGAAAGAACATAATTCTTTGGTGTAGGCATATTTTGGTTAGGTTCAAAGGAAATGGAGGGGTTGTTGAACAGTTCAGCTCCGAAAATATTGCTTTTTTTCTCGGGCCTTTTAATTGCTTTTTTCTCAGTCGTATATTTCTCAGTTGTTTGTGGTTTATTTACTTCCTTTTCTTCGGCAGGTTCAATAGTAACATCCGGAATTTGTAAGATCCGCTCTTTAATTTTAGCAACTTCTGCAGAAGGTGCACCTGAGGCAATGGCCCGGGATTCAAATTCTTCAATTGTTATGCCTTCAGCCGTGATTCTGGCTTTGATCCTGGCGACCTGTTCATCCGTTAAGTCATCCGCTTTCATATTTTTATCAAAGCTTTGCGCGAACAGGCTGGTAGTTAAAAACAGGAAAATTATTGAGATCAGTATCCGAAAAGAAAGTTTCATATTTGAATTGATTGCTGTTGTTTTTGTCTGTTGATGTTTTACGTTAATAGGGGTAATTAAGAGAACTACAATTTGTTGTGAAATCAGCGTTTTTCAGAAAACTATTTTCATAAAACAGGAAATTGACAAATTGTATCTTTTATTTAAGTTGTTCAGATAACGAATTATACCAGCTGAAATTATAAGGATTTTAAAAAGTATTTCATACCTGTATAGGAAAACAGATTTTCTAAAAGCAGGCTAAATCGCTTTCCAAAAATAGTAATAAATAGCACAATAAGTTCAGGATATAAAATGCTTCGCCGCGTCACTCCCATGCGGGTAACTGAATGAAAAAATACCAGGTGAAATATATAATGGCGAAGTGTCTGTGCCAGACCTGATTTAAGAAAGACTCATTACAAGAGAAATATACTCTCTAACGTAGCATTTATGTTATTTTGTTGGTATTCTTTTTTTGCAATTTTTTTGTGTAATGCTTTAATAAACTTTAAATATCCCTTTTGAATCATTGTATTTATTAGGTTCGGGCATTTTTAACCAAGTGCAAAAATAGTACTTAAAGTTTATTATTACAATGATATACCTGATATGAAAGTTAAATGTTGTAAGTATATGATAATTAACATATTAATATCTGTTTAGCTTTGCTTTTTGTTTTACAACTGATATTTGGATTAGATATTGCGATAAGGGCCGGATAAGGTCAAAAAAAGCATCTTTTTAAAAATCAGATATTTCTTGTTTGTCGCAGCTTGATGTTCTGAAAATTACTGATAATGAACCAGTACGAATTACTATCAGTCGCTTTTTAAAGTAAAAGCAATGGTGGAAATTTATTTTTTTTCCCGGTAAATCTATTTTCTCAGATTATGTATATCATTTTTTCCTGATTCACATATCCTTTCATATAAGTGAACAAAATCAAAAGTTTTAATCCGGAGGATATTTCGACAAAGCCGTTTGAAATGAATATAAAACAAAAACGATATTTTTTTGAATTATAGAAGTTGTAGTTAAGATAACATAAAGAGAGGCATAACAATCTAGTCATAAAGAAAAATCCCTGACAACCGGAATTGCCAGGGATATTTCTACCTGCATCTGAAATGCTAAACATTCAAACCCGGATTTCGCTTTATTTCTTATTCACTTTATCAATATTCTCCATTCCTTCAATATCCATTGCCTTCGATAGTTTGGAGATTGATTTGAGGTCGATGTTCCCGGTTATACAAATCAGCAAATTATCTCTGCCACCGCCAATCATGAGGAATTCGGTGATGATATTTCCCTTTTTTCGGATCAGCATTTTGAAAACCTGGTCTTTTTCTTTTACCGACATCAGTTCATCATACTGAGTAATCGGAAGGCTTTTAATAATTTCTTTAAAGAAATTCAGATTTACAGAAGGACCTGGCTCTTCCGTCGAAAGAATGCGAATGGATTCGATCCCTTTAATAGCACTGTTAAATTCGTCCTTACTTTCATTTTCGCTGGCAAATAGGCTAAACATGGATTTGGAGATGGATACCGTGGTAAAACCATCTTTGTCGGCGTATTTGGCGAACAACTGATCAACTGCCGAATTCTGAGCTTTAGTCACCAAAGAAAACGCAATGAGTAGAAAAGGAATTAGTAATCGTTTCATTTTTCTGTATTTTTAACTGAGTTAACAACTTTATCAATTTTAGCTAATTTTTGAACCTGGCCGAACGATTCGTCCACTTTCGACAAGTACTTGAGCCTGGATGAATTATGGTTCATCACTTTTGATACCATCATCAGGGCATGTTTGGTTTCGAGGTAAGCCAGTTTCGGATCTTTGTAGGTATCTTTAACAATGACCTCAGGTTTATTAAGGTATTGAAAAAGTCCGAATGAAATTATCAAAACCGCTGCCGCGCTTCCAGCCCTTGCATACAAAGGTCTGAACCGGTTTACAGATTCTTTTTTTAATTCACTTTCAATAACCGAATTTAGTTCATTCGTAATATCAAAAGCCGGTGTCGAATCCTGTTTAGCTTCAGCGAAATAGCGAAACATTTCCTGCATTTCACTATGTTTCGCTGGCAATCCTGGTTGTGAGAAATATTCCTTCAGACTGGCTTCTTCCTCCAAAGTGGATTCCCCGTCCAGATACCTGTTCAGTAATTTTTCAATCTCGTTATATTCCATAATTGTAAACTTTCATTAATTCTTCCTTAACCCATTTTCGCGCAATGCAGAGTTGTACTCTTACATTGTTTTCGGTTGTATCAGCCAATAAGGCTATTTCTTCAAATGAGCAACCTTCGATATCCCGCATCTGCATTATAATTCTCTGTCTTTCAGGAAGTAATTGCATTATTTTATGTATTTCGGAAATGCCTTCCATGTGGTCAAATGCGGCTTCGGGATTATTACCATGGGTATTTAGAACTTCAATATCAATGGTAGGTTTTTGAAGGCGGAGTTTATCGAGGCATTTATTTTTAAGAACGGTACAGGCAAATGCGTCGATACTTGATAGTTGGTGTAATTCGTTACGTTTTTCCCAGAGTTTCAGGTATAGTTCCTGGAGTACATCCCTTGCTGATTCCGAATTTCCTAACAGCCTGTATGCTATCCGGTACATCTTATCACCCATCGGCATAACTTCTTTCTGAAACTCCTCTTTTGTCATTGTCTATTTATGTACCGCGATTTATAGAAATGTTTAATAACAACGGGAAACAATTTTATTATGCATTTAGACTTTGTACTATTCACAATTCACTTTCATCTAACTAAAAATAAAAGACTGATTAAGAGGCCATTGCAAGCAGTATGTTTTTACTCTTTTGAGCTTTCTTCTCATAATAAGCCACTCTTTTTTGCATGTCCAGTATGTTTTTCTGCGTTTCAATTTGTT